>CAZGJX010000060.1:0-25488 GCA_964525635.1 uncultured archaeon | reverse complement strand
GATAAAATGATTATGTGTATAAAAAAGATACTATAATAAAGTGAGATTTTTACATCAATTTGCTGAATTTATTATAATTAAGAATATCGTATTAAATATTCATTATTTTCCCATATCATTTTTTAAATCACACATATTCAATTAATATATTGAGTTATAATTTATTTTCTCATTATTTTGGTGAATAAAAACTATGCAGAATAGAAAGAAAAACAATACTTTATTATTTCTAGTCTTTTTTGGATTAATGTTTATATCAATAATCCAGAATAATTATTTAAATATAAACCCACCTATTAAACAAAATGAACAGTAAATCTCTCTATCTGATGATGATATTGATGCGCCAGTAATAATTCCTCCAATAGTTATAGGTTATTTAGAGGGTAGTATGATTGAATATTTAATTTCATGGATCGCTACAGTTGATAATCCTACAACTTACACAATCACGAGAAATGGCGAAGAAGTGGATAGTGGAACATAGATTTCAGGTCAAGAAATAACCATCAGCGTTGATGATTTAACAAAAGGAACATATATATATTCTATTGTTGTATTTAATACTTTGGGGGCTCCTACTATTGATTCTGTTGATGTGATTATTACAGCTCCTAACCTCAAATTATTAATTCCCAAGAAGATATTACATATGAATATGGTCAAACGGGTCAATCAATTTCATGGATAGCTATAGATCTCAATCCAGGAAATTATACAATTACGAGAAATGAGGAAGTAGTAGATATTGGAATATGGATTTCAGATCAAGAAATAACTATTAATGTTAGTGGATTACCTGCTGGGAAATATGTTTATACAATTATTATATATGATACTGATGGAGAATTTGCTAGTGATTCTGTTTCTGTAAATGTAATCATAACATATCAATTAGGTGATGTGAATCATGATAATATGGTTGATATTATTGATTCTTTATTAATTGCTCAACATTATGTTGGATTAGATCCAACTGGATTTTATACAGATGTTGCTGATGTGAATTATGATGGTTTAATTGATATTATAGATGCACTCTTGGTAACTCAAGCTTACGTTGGATTAATTGAATTATCTTAATAGAAAGATCTATAAATAATGAAAATTACAAGATTTTTAAATATAACCTTCTTTTTATTTTAATTTATATTCCTTAATTCTCTTTTATACATTCTAATAGAGATTATTGAAAATTTGATTATTACAATAAGTTATAGAAAAAAAATTAGGTAATTAATTTACCATCTTGAATTTTATGTATTTCATTGGTTTTTTCTGCAATATTAATATCATGAGTTACTACAATAATAGTCTGTTTTTCTGTTTTATTTAAAGATTGTAAATAATCCATTATGATTTCTCCAGTTTTAGAGTCTAAATCACCTGTTAATTCATCTGCAATAATAATACTAGGATTATTTACTAGAGCTCTTGCAATTGCCACTCTTTGTTGTTGTCCTCCTGAAAGCTCATTAGGTCTATGATCTTTATAATTCTCTAATCCTACTTTTATAATTAAATCTTCAACACGTTGTTTTCTTTCTTTTTTATTAATTCCTGCAATTAATAGTGGGAGTTCAATATTTTCATAACAATTTAAAACAGGAATTAAATTATAAAATTGAAACACGAATCCTATCTGATTTCTTCGTAATTGAGTTAGAGCTTTATCGGACATTGAATTTATATTATCACCATTAATATAAACTACTCCTTTTGTTGGAGTATCTAAGGCACCTATTAGATTTAATAAAGTAGTTTTACCGGATCCTGATGGTCCCATTATTGATACGAAATCTCCTTTTTGAAGGGAAAGGGATATTCCTTTCACTGCTTCTACTTCAGTTTTACCTAATTTGTATGTTCTATATACATTATCCAATACTAATATTGGCCTATTTAACTCATTATTATTATAATTATCTTTCATTTTAATCCTCTTATTTGAATATTTTCAATAATCTCAGTCCTGACAGCTTTAATTGCTGGAATCACAGAGCTAATTAAACTTAAAATCAATGAAGAAATTGAAATATAAAATATATCCATTGAATTAATCGTAAAGATTATAGGAAGATATGGCATAAATGGTATTTTTGAAATTAGAAGTCCTGTAGAAATTCCACATATGATTCCAATAATGAGTGATGTGAAACCAATAATTAAAATTTCACCAGCTATTAATTGTAGAGTTTGGATTTTTGATGTACCTAAAGCTCTCATTATTCCAATTTCATTTTTCCTCTGATAAACACTCATTATCATTGAATTTATCAGTCCTAACATAGAAGCTATTAAGGTCATATAAAGAATACTAGTGATAACAATGAATATTAGATTAAGAATCGGTTCCATTTGATTAATTTCATCCAAGACTGTTCGTATTATCCAATAATTATCATCAAAATCTATATATGACCAAGGAGTACCTAAATTTTGATAAAGTTCTCTTATATCTTCCAAAACAGAATCGGCATAGCTCAGATCATCACAACCAATCCAGAAATATCCTGTAGTATCATCACGATTTTGTCCAGTAAAATTAAAATATGTATTCCATGATATAACAGCAACAGTTCTTCTTATATTAGGATTTGGATTATACCAAGTAAATTCAATTCCAGGAAGTATATCAGCAATTCCCACTATTGTTAAATTTGATGTTATAGCTGGGAAATCATTAATACTTTCTGTAGTGATATTTACATTATCTCCTACATTTTTATGAATAGATTGTGCTAGTTCATCCTGTAATATAACTGTATTAATCTCATCAAGTGTATGGATGAATTCATAGAATGACGAGTCCCCCTGATATTTAGCTATTGAATTTTCAGAATGCATATTTGCATAACTTGTCGTGTTTATAACAATAAGCATTACTTGTTCATTTTCAAATATACCATATTCATCACAAATTGTCCAATTATACCACCAATAAGAATTTTTTACCTCACATACATCAGTAACATGGTCAATCTCTGATATATAATCCGATGTATTTATAGGAATATAATATTGATGGTCACTATAATACATACCAATCCGAATATCACCTCCAATCCTCATTCGTGCCCCTGGTATAATTCCTGCATCTAATGATGATATTGTTATTCTCATAGCAATCAGAAATGAGATTACAATTGTAATTATTAAAAAAGTATTTTTTGAACGTCTTAAATGCTTCATTAAATTACGATAGCATATTTTTTTCATTTTTAAAAGTACTGGTTTTAAAATTAAAGAGAAAAAGCGTGTGATGTAGGAAAAGAAAATAGATGAGAAGAATACACAACCTATAATAAATATAAATATTGCTAGAAATAGAAAAATCATTGATATATTCGTCTCCATAGTTGGATCTGAAGTAAATGATAAAAGTCCTGAAAATCCAATATTTAGCAATATTATCCCAATAATAATTAAAAATATTGAGCATATAATTTTTACAATTACCTTATACACTCTATTTTTCTTAGCGTCGTTTTTTGTTATATATGGATTTAATACAGAAAGGATATTTAATTTAGTAGCTCTATATGTGGGAATCATTCCAAACAAGAGGGGTATAATTAATCCAGTAATAATTGAAATATATAATGTTAATGGTGTGAAATATAATTGAATTGTAAAATCAGTTTTTAAAGATAATAAGTTACCCATCACCGTTTTAAGAGATCCAAAAAATAGACTAGATAAAAAATATCCTACAAATAAACCAAATATAACACCTATTATAGAGATGATAATTATTTGATATAAATACAGTAAGAAGATACTTTTTTTGGTAGTTCCCATAGCCCTTAATAATCCTAGTTCATAGATTTGTGCTTCTTTTGAGGATTCCATAATATTTTTTATAATTGTTGCACTGACAATCACTGATATTCCCGATAATGTTATTAATAATCCACGAAGTAAAGTAATCCATTTATTAACACTTGTATACATAGGAGGACTAAGAATTTCATAAAGAGATTTTTCTAATGAATCAATTGCTATGTTTATAGAAAAAAATATGCTTACACCAAGAATTATAGACAAAATTGTAAAAATTGTTCGAATGGGATGCTTAAATAAATATCGATAAGCAAGTTTTAGTTCAATATTGTTTAATGCCATTTTTTTCTTAATTATCATTAATTATCATATTAATAAAATTCACTCAATATTTAAAACCATCAATAAAAAAATTGAATAACAGAAGATTTTAATTTAATTTAGAGTTAATATTTCATAAATATTTACTTTTACTTCATTAAATAGAAAGGATCTCAAATGAAAATTGCTATAATATATTTCTCAGCAACAAAAGTAACTGAAATTTATTCAAATATAATTGAAAAAGAATTATTAAAAAATCATTGTAGTGTTTCTAAGATTAATATCACATCTTATAGTTCAAGGAAGAAATATATTGATATTGACTATTTTGATGCTTTTATTTTTGGATTTCCTGTATTTGCAGATTTTGCACCCAGTGTAATTAATAATTGGATACCTTGTCTAAATGGTCAAAATAAAAAATGTAGTATGTTTTTTACTTATGGTGGTCGTACAGCCAGTTTATCACATTATCATACGAAAAAATTACTTGAAAAGGCCAATTTCAATGTACAACTTTCTGCTGAATTTTTGGGAAGACATACATTTAATGTTGGTGGATGGAAGGTATTACCTGATCGTCCTAATAAAGCTGATTTTAAAGTTGCTGAGGAATTTGCTTTAATATCAATAAATAAATTTAGGGTGAAGAACAATGAAAAATTGATTTTACAAAGACCATATGGTTATGATTTACTTCTTGAAGTATATTTATCAAAAAAATCTTCAAAAGAAAGAAAATGGACCAATCCTATTCGTGTAACTGATGAATGCAGTATGTGTTTAATTTGTGAAAATGAATGTCCATCTCAAGCAATTGAAGCCTTAATAGGAAAATCAGATCCTGGAAAATGTATCGAATGTATGCATTGCATTTATATATGTCCCGATCAAGTGTTAAAAATTGATGAAAGAATGAAGAATACATATTTCGATTATCTTAATCATTGGGAATTAACAGAAGAAATGATGAATAAAAAACAAAGTAAAATTATAATTTAGAGAGATTTTCAGTATTTAAATGAAATATAAATATGAAAAATAAGAAAATGTAAATTTAACTTAAAGAAATAAAAAATGGGCCTGGCAGGATTCGAACCTGCGACATCGGGTTTAGTAGAATAATTCTACTAAAAATCCCAGTCCGAAGCCGGGCACCCTTTCTGGCCTTTTCCTATAAGGTTAAGCAGAATCCAGACTAGATTACAGGCCCAAAAATAGACGTATTTTTTAAAATCTGATAAGTATAATTAAAACCAATAAATAAATTTTCTTCATATTAGCATAAATCACCTAATTAAAATTAATAGTATTGATTTAACCTTAAATATAGAATAAAATCCTAATTACTTGGATTGTTTATTCTATAGCTTGTGAAAACTTGTATCTTCAATATTGAATTCATTATATTAATAATAATCAGAAAGATATTTGATACATAATTTGAGAAAATTCCAAAATCTTAAAGTATAGGAAAGATTTCCATCAGCTTTAATAAGCCCTCTCATATATGCATCATAAGGATGTAATTCCATTTTAAAAATCTTCAATAATACCTTTTTTGTAATTATAAATCTTATATCATAATCATTACATAATCCCTCTTGATATAAGATATTCTTTTCATCAATTTTAAAATTAAAATTAAATTCTCTATTAGCAAGATGAATTTGATATAGACCACTATAATCTGCATAAGTATCTCGAATTTCACTAATTTTACCTATAAAAAGTAGTATTTTTTTAATATAATACTTAAATAAAAATTTGAAATCATTATTGTTAGCATTTGATAATTTCTGGGTAATGAATGATATTTTTTCATGAAATTGCATAATATAACTGCTATTAGAGTCTTTATTCTTATTATAAACTTAATAAGAGTTTATATAAAAACTTTAAAAGAATACAGATTTAAATTTTTCGATTATATCCCTTTATCAATATCAAAAAGATAAATAAAATTTTTAAATTTTAATTGATTTCATTTCTTACAATTTAGTTTCTTTAATATAATTAAAAAAACTTAATAGAAATAAGAAATTAAATTTCATAGCTTTGCCCACATAGTGTAGAATTAGGTCTGTATCAAACCTGTGCATAATTCGGTCCAGCATTCGGGACTGTCACTCCTGCGACGCGGGTTCAAAACATTATGTGCTTTCCACATATAGTGAAACTCCCGCTGTGGGCGCTTTTTTCTAATTATTATTTCTCTATTACAATTTAATTCTTTTATTAATTAATATAATCGTGATAAAAGTAATTATTAAAAAGAGAATGGATAATATATAGAACATAAGGTTAAGTTCAATATCAATTATGAATCCTGATACTATAGATGAGATAAAAAAACTAGAAGCTATAAGACTTTCAAAACCTGATGAATATTTCGAAGTCTTTTTTTTCATATTCAAATTAATAATTAATCTTAGAACAAGCCCATAGAGTGTTCCCGTACAAAATCCAATAAAAAGAAATAAAATAATGAAAATAAAATAATTAGTATTTAATCCAACTAAAAACATTAAAATCGCTAAAACAAATATATTAATTTGAGTTATTTTTTTTAATGTTTTTAATTGGAATAAGCTTATAAATGTCATTGATATGATCTGAGATAATCCTAAGAAAAGTGTTGCAATATAAACAGTAGATAATTCAAAATTTAGAAATACTGATTTTATTGGAAATATAAAACCAATAACACCTCTTGTCAAGCAAAAAGCGACTAACAACAAGATAGGATATAATAATGGAAATGATATTTCATTAAATTCATGATTAATTTTTTTTTTTTCTAAATTTTGAGTAAAGAATTCATTTGATTTTGGAATTTGTTCTGTATTAAAGGTACTTTTATCTATTGAATCTATATTAGCCTTTTCAGGCTCTTGAAAAAAGAAAATAATAAGGATAAAATTAATAAATACAAAAATGGGAGAAATTAAAAATAACAGCAATATATCTTTAAAAAAAAAAGAGATTATCGCTCCGAATAAAAAACCAAAAATACTTCCAGCATTCCATGAAAATTGATACATAAATATTAATTTTTTATGATTATGATAGACATTATCTGATATACATGATTGAATATTCGTCCAATATAATCCTATAAAAAAACCCTCTATTAATCGAGAAATTAGAAATGGGATTGGATTTAATGTAAAAAAAAAAATCATTTGAGCAATTAAGGTACCACCCATAGCTATCAGAATACTGTTTTTTCTTGATAATCTTTCAGATAATTTATTCAGTAATAGGGGGGAAAAAATATATGTAATAGTCGTTCCAGCACTTAATAACGCATTTAATTGTGAAGATATTCCTATCTCTAAAAAATATATGGGGATAATTAGTCCAAGGATATTGATATTAACGGGATAATTAAAAGCTAAAATCATTATTGGCAAAAATTGCCATGTTTCTGATTTTTGGGATTTAATCATAAAAATAATTATCTAATTAATTTTAAAAGAACTCTATTATGTGAAATATTAGATTAAAATAAAATCTTATGAATTATTAACAGAGAATGTTTGATATAAGAAAAATATCTTTAATTAATCTCTAAAAGCAATAGTTTATTGAGTCATATACAGAACATTATATATAATTTAGTTAAACACTCAATTATGGTAAATTTCAATATGATTTAGTGATATCAAATCTAATAAATAGATAATAAATAAGAATTCCATATTTTTTTTCCTCTTTTTATCTATTTATATTAAATTATTTTACGTATTTTTAAATATCATTGACATTTTTATATATTTAATTTATTATTTAATAAAATTTATTAATTTTGTTAGTATGGATAATTTCTTTTAAAAGAGATAATTATAAGGTTTTTATATATTATTAAACTATAATAAATACAATTAACTCAATTCATTTTATTTGTGAAAAATTACTAAAAAGGTTGAATTTTAAAATGGTAGATGAAGCATTAATAAATGAACTAAAGGAGAAATTAGACGCTGGTGCGGTATCCGCCGAACCAGAAGATGCATTAAAATGCTTCGAGTTATATAATCAAATTGCCAATGAAATGGAAGATTTGAAAGAAGAACTTGAAGATATGGACATTTCTGTGCAAATAATTCTAACCGACGTTGATAAGAAATATTGGATTAAAGCTCAAGAAGGAAAACTTTCATATGGTGATGGTGATGTAGATAATCCTTCCTTTACATTTTCAGCTACTAAAGAAATTGGTATTGGAATGTTATTTGGAGAAGTTGATGCTACAAGCGCCTATATGGCAGGAGATATCACAGTTGAAGGTAATCTTCAAGACGCAAATCTCTTTTGGTCTTTTGGCCAAGGAGAGCGGATTGGCATTCCAGGAAATTATTGAGCTAGCCATGGAAGGCTTCGAAGATATCCTTGATGAGATGTAAATTTAACTCTTAAATTCTTTTGGATAATAATATAGTTTTTTTTTACTCTTTATTTCTTGTATTTTGTTAACTTCTTTATAAAAAAATATAGGTAAATAATACTATCTAAATTTTCTCCAATTTGTGGAGTAGACAATTTTGGAGTCTCTTTCTGAACGTCGGTCAAAAATATCAAGATCCTTAAATAAAACAACCTGACGTTCATCTATAGACAGAAATTTGAAATTCTCTAATTTAACTTTTATAATATATAAATTCCTAAAATCACTGGATTGCAAGAAACATAAGTAATTTTGCACAAAGAATCTGAATATCTATCTCGAAATTGACATAAATATCCAATTCTGGTTCAACATAATTGTTTACAATCATTACAACAGTATACCAGGTATCATTTTCTGCCTGTACAGCATGAGCAAGAGAGAAGACTCCTGCGTCCGATCCTCCTTTAAAAGCGACTGTTTTCCATTGATTAGATAATGCTACACCAGGATTTTGTCTAGTTGCGTTTAAATCTTTCACAGCATTGATTGCTTGAGCAATTTGATCTGCGGTGAAAAACCATTCCAGTTCTTTATCGAGAGCAATATTTTCCCATAGATCTAAACTTACCAGTGAATATATTTCATTAATATCTATCTCATAAACCACTTCATCAAGATAAGTTCTTTTTGCAGTGGAATTCATTGCTAAATATAATGTCAAATTCTCATTACTTACTAAATAGCGTAATTTAAACATATCTGCTGTTTTTAAAAAAGGAACAGAATAATTCAAAGGAAGAAAACTTTCTATGACACTTCTATTTAAAAAATGAATCAGATGGTCAGTGGCAGTATTATCGCTAATCTTTATCATGTATTCAGCAAATGTCTCCAATGAAACCATCGTACCATTATCCCAAGTATGCATTATTCCTGAAGGAAGTGATTTGAGATTGTCTATTATAGGTATTTCTGTATTCCAATTTACTAGGGGGTCACTAGCTATTTTTTCTTGTAGTGTTTTAAGCACGTAGAGCTTAAAGGTGGAAGCTACTGCTTGTTTTTCAATGGTTGTATGATTAAATAATACTGTTTCATCTCGAGTTAATAATAATGATTTCACGCCTCCATCTGGGAAATTAACAAATTCTTCAGCAATATCTTCCAAGGAAGAATTTGTCAAATAGCTTTCAAAGAACTGCCCAAAAGTAAGGAAGAAAGTATTGATCAAATTATATATTGTTACACCTATGGTCCCAGTGATGTTTCCATGTTCCATTACAGCGTGATAATTGTAGAGAGAATTATCCAAGTCAAAAGCATGGACATCTTGTACATCACCATAATGAAACTTGAATCGCTCAATAACATATAAAAGATACTCCATAGACACTTGTAGTTTGAATGAAAAATGAAAATATGATCCTAATTCCTGAGTATTATCTGCTTGAAAAACATTTTCGACTAGCTCTTCGATTTTTTTGAGTTGTTCTTCTTTATCCTCTTTTGGATAAAAATTTACAACTAAAACGATAGTTGTTGCACCTAATAAGATTGATGCTATTATAGCTGTTATAACGATCTTTTTTCTTTCCATCCGAATGTCCTCCGTCTTATTATTGTAATCGAAATGAATTAGAATACAAGAGATGATATTTTAACATTTTTTTCCCATTGTATCTCTACTTTTTTAATTATAAAGTCTATATATATTTTATTATTTTACCAATTGATTAAAAAAAATATATAATTTGATATAATATTGTTTTAATAGTTCGTTGAAATTCTATAAAAACTTGTCATTTCTTATAAAAATCAACAAATCATCTCTCTATTCTGGTTTAAATAGGTTTTATCTCCTTATTATTATAGAAAATTTATAAGAAAAAGAGGGGAGAGTGATTAAAAAAAATAAAACCATAAAAAAGGAAAGCATTGGAATGGCATCTCAGAATGATAATGAATTCTATTGACACGATATTCTATAAATCATCTTATATCCTTCCTATAGAATATAATTCACGATCACATAACTTACTACTTCAATTAGATTGAAATAGGTGTGTGTGTGCTTAAATAAATGGTGCTTCTATGGTGTGTTCTCCTTCCATCTTTAAGTGGTTATTCTTACAAGTCGAGGATATTAAGCCTTGTTTGAAACAGGATAGTCCCTCCTTAGAGTGGTATTAGAAGTGTCGTGGATTTAAGTACTGCAGGATAACTTCCTTTAAAAATTCGGAGATATAAATAATATTCATATTTATGATGTATGTTTTGAACTCAGTGATGAGCGAGGAGCCTGATAACCTTAGGGCTGGTCTTTTTAAACAAAAAAGATTGATGACTAGAATAGAAATTAGTGATTTTTCTAAGAATTGCTCGATTTTTATAAATAGTAAAAAGGTTGAAAAGAAATATAAGAATTACATTAATTTCGTGAAATTATAGATATTATCTATCTTTTCATCAAGTTTGAATAATCCAGAATCCACTATTAAAGATTTTATTTTATCCTCTTTCATGTGATGACAATCAAATGAGAAGATAGAATCAGGTTTTAGGACTCTATGAAATTCTTTTAATAGTTTTTGTTGATCATTTACCATATGGAACATATCAAAACATAAAAGAACATCAATAGAACTCTCTTTCAAGTCAGTACAGCAATTTGTAATAATAGTTTCTATATTGCTCAATCCTTCTCTAAATGCCTTTTTTTTTATTTTTTCCCCAGATAATGGTTGAATATCAGCAGCATATACTTTACCTTTATTTCCAACTACTTTTGCAGCTGCAATCGAAAATGTTCCTGGTCCTGATCCATAATCAAGAACATAATCTCCAGAGGATATTTTTGCATTTCTTATCTTATTCATAGGATCTGAGAATTTATCTCTTATAGTGAAAAACATTGACATTACTTTAAAAGATATGTTTTTCATAGCTTTGTCAGATTTACTCATTATAAATTATAACCTCAATTTATTGAATAATTATTTTATTATATAAGTTGTTACTTATATAAGTAATTGCTTATATTTAAATTATACTAATTTATCAATTAAATTATATATTTAGTGAAGAAATTTAGAAATTAAATAATGAAATAGAGAGAGGTTATTTTTTATTTGCTTGATTTTTAGGACATTCACTACATTTTCCTTTAAATGTACATCGCATAAATGGCATTTCTAAGGCTTTACTTAGAAAATTCCTATAAGATTCAAATACTTTAGTATTGATAAAATAATATTTGTTATTTTGCTCTCTTTTAGATTTGACAAGGTCTAATTCTTTTAAAATATTAATATGTTGTGTTATTGCAGGTTGCGAAATTCCAATTTTATCTGCCAAATCAATAACTTTTAATTTATCTTCATTGTTGAACATTAGTAGACTGATTAGTTTCAATCTTGTAGGATCGCCGAGAGCTTTAAATAATTCAGATAAATCTTCGAGAGATTCATTCATTTGTATTTGAAGAAGTTTTAATTATATAAGTAATTGCTTATATTTGTATTTATTTGTTTTAAATATAAAGTGCATTTATTCTTTATACCAAAATAGCTTTAAAAATTATAAAAGATATTTAATTTGGTATTAATCTATATAAAAAGGTATTTATAGCGGGAAGAAAAAGAATCATAAGAATCTCTATAATTATAGTAGCGACTCCAATAACAACTCCCACTATCGCAAATCCAGCTGAATCGTCTTTTATAATACCTATTATCCCAAAAATGATTGCAATGATAGCTATTAAAAAACCAATTATTACAAAAGGTATTGAGAGATCAGGAAATCCCTCTTGATTAAAAGGTTCCATGTTTGCACTTATAATTCCCGCAACCACACAATTAAGTATACCAAATATACTGATAATCAACGCAATTATTCCAAATTTTTTACTCATGTTATTCACTGATGAATTTATTAATTGATAGTATCTAACTATAATACAATATATACACAGTATATTTCAATTTTCATTATATCTCTTAAAAAAATAAAATTAAAGAGAGTTAAGGTGAGCTAGTTATTTATCAGGAATTTGATTAAATACTGCAATTATCAAGATTAATAAAAAGAAAAAATAGAATAAAAAAAATTTATATTTTTAAGGTAAGCCAGAAATAGAAAAACACTATTCCTATTATAAAGCAAATTACCGGGTAGATATAAGTGAAATGTTTTGTATAATTTCTGAATCTTCTTCCCGATGATGTTTCTATAGTATCAACTTGTATATAAGGATTAGGTCCTCTTCTGTACCAACCTTTTATCTTAACACGTTGTCCAACTAATCTTCCAGCTCTAGCAATAGCCCAAAAGAAATCTACAATACTTATCCCAAAACGATAATCTACATATAATAGTCCTGTTTTATCTTGAAAATATAAATCGTCGCTAAGATAATATCCTGGTACGCCTTTTCCTATGATTTTTCCTTCAATAATTGCAGGGATAGATCGAATTGGTGATACCTTTACATTAGTCACTAATTCTAATACTGTTTTTGGTTCAAATCCCCCTGAATATTTAAATTTGGTTTTTGCGATAAATCCAAATCCTATAATATAAAATCCAATTCCCCATAATAAGAGAAGTTGATTGAGAGAGATTGCTCCAAAGAATGGAAGAGTAAGTACAGCAAAAGAGTTAATTAACCAAAAGACCGTAAAAGTTAAGAACATAATAAAAACGATGAATGGTAAAAGTTTAAAGAATACATCTGTAAGAAATTCTCCCATCATTGATTTTCCTGCTTGAGCCTTTTTTATTTCTCTAGCTTTAGATAAGTCAATTTCTGGTTCGATTCCATATTTTGGACATTGTTGATTTAGTCGTTTTATTCTCTTTGCTGGTAGTGGATGAGTACTACGTATCTGGTAATACCTTGCCCATGGATTAAATAAATCCCAAGCAGCAGCAGCAGCAATTGTTTCATTTGAATAACTGCCTGTAGGACTTAATCCTTCAGAGGCAAAATAACGAGCCGTATTAGGATCGAAAATACCTAATCCTCTAAGAGCCCTTGTTTTTGAACGATTTCTTTGTTTTATAGTAATTCCTTGATCAGCTACCAATCCATAAGCAATTTTAACTAATCCTGTTGAAAGTGCATTAGGATTTTCTAAAACTTCAGCAGCATGTTGATCAGCATAATATTCCCTAACCCTACTTATAAATAGAGATGTTATATATCCAATATAATAAGCTATATATGATAAAACAAGAATCGCAATAAATATAATAGTACGTTGTGCAGCATCATCCCTATCACCACTACTTCTTGAGAATAGGACACTATAATAAGCCCATCGTGCTACACTTAAAAAAACTAATGGTATTGCTAATATAAGTGTCATTAAAATAAAATCAGAATGGACAACATGACCTAATTCATGAGCCAAAACACCTTGTTGTTCTTTTTTATTTAAATATTCTAATATTCCTGTTGTGATTACAATACGTGCACTATTTTTTGTATGGCCAAAAGTAAACGCATTAGGATTACCATCATGAATTATACCAAGTTTTGGCATTTTTATATGATTATAAGAAACAACTTTATTGACTATTTCAGCTAAATAAGGAAATCTTGTTTGATATTCTTCATATGATATCCATTCAATATTATAAATCCATTGAATGATATATGGTGAAATTGCATATTGAACTAATAAGATAACAAGATCAATTATTATCATTAAAAATAGACCCCATATAGTACCACTCATAAACCATATACCAATAAAGAAGGTAAATGAGAAAAAAATTCCAATAAGTGTTACTATAGCTAAAGTGGAAGCAATTTTCAGCCCCATTAAATTCACATCACATTTTATGTTTTTTTTTTATTTAAATTATTATTTAATTAAAAGATCTCTTAGGTTAATAATTAGTTTTAAAATTTTAAATCTTATTATTTAAATCTAAAACTTTTGATTTATCTTAATTAATTTCTTATTGATTAATCCTTTTTGTATCTCAGAATTATAGAGATGGTTATTTAAAATTTTAATATTACAATTTCATAATTTGTTTAAAACCAATGGATTGAATGAGATTGTAATAAGTGAATTTCAAAAGATAATTTATGATTATTATAAACAATATGGACGTAAATTTCCATTTAGAATGAAAATCTCTCCCTATTATGTATTAATTTCTGAAATTATGCTTCAGCAGACCCAAACAAGTAGAGTATCTAAGAGATTTTTGGATTTTATCAAAGCATTTCCTGACTTTCAATCTTTAGCAAATGCATCTATTAATGATGTTTTAAAGAAATGGCAAGGTTTAGGATATAACAGAAGAGCATTAGCTTTAAAAGAAATCGCGAAAAGGATCGTAAATGATTTTCAAGGAGTTTTACCTGAGACTGTGGATATATTAAAGACTTTTCCTCAAATAGGACTTAATACAGCATCATCAATCATTACCTTCGCATTTAATAAGCCATCATATTTTATTGAGACGAATATTCGAAGAGTATATATTTATTTCTTTTTCTTCGGAAAAGATAATATAGATGATAGAGATATTTTAAAAATCCTAAAAAAAACAATAGATTTACATAATCCTCGAAAATGGTATTATGCTCTTATGGATTATGGTGTAATGCTAAAAAAAAACCATCCTGAACTCCATAAAAAATCCAAACATTATAAAAAACAATCTTCTTTTAAAGGATCTAATAGACAATTAAGGGGACTACTTATTAAATTATTATTGGAAAAAAAATCCATAACACAAGAAGAACTTATTAAAGAGCTTAATATCCCTAAGAATAAATTAATAAATATAATTAACCAACTTGAAAAGGAAGGTTTTTTAAAGAAGGAAGAAAAAGAAATTTCTATAATTAAATAAAGATTATTGTTATCTTTTCAATATGTAGATTCCTTACTTATTTTTAATGAAAAATTAAATTGTTTTTTCCAGCTACCAAAAATTTTACCTCGGAAATTAAAGTCTCTTAAAAAATCTTCAGTTTTTTTATCAATTCTTTTAACTTTTGCTCGAGAAAAGGGAGTTTGTGGAAGAGGTATAAAATAGTGAGCATGTATTTTTGCTCCAATTTCTATCAACTCTTTCATCACTTGAAGGGTTTCTTTTCTATCCTCGTTAGTTTCTTTTGGTAATCCAAAGATAAAATCGACATTTGCTGTAAATCCTATTTTTTTCGTTAATCTTACTGCTTGAAAAATATCATTGACATTATGTCCACGGTTACAAAGATCCAAGACTCTTTGACTCCCCGATTGAGCACCAATTACAATATTATCATTATTTGTATATTTTTTTAATAAATTTAATGTTTCCTTATTAACGTGTTCAGGTCTTACTTCCGAAGGAAATGTACCGAAGAAAATCCTCCCCTTCGGACCAATTATTGCTCTAGCTTTTGATAATAACTCTTCTAATCTTATCATATTAATACTTTTACCATCATCAGAACCATAAGAAAAAGCATTTGGAGTGATAAATCGAATATCGGTCAAATTTTCTTTCTTGAGAATCTTTATATACTTACAAATTGATTCTATTGACCTATATCTAGCTTTATTTCCCATCATAAATGATGTTTGACAAAAATAACACATATAAGGGCATCCACGAGTAATTTCAATAGAACCATATTTTGTATTTATTAGAGGAAAAGGAGGATATTCATTTAAATCGATAGTATAATTCTTTTTATTTTTATAGAATTTCATATCCTCATCCAGATATGCTATTCCCTCGATATTTTTAAATGAATCTTTTTTTTGGATTGATTTCATATATTCTACAATAGACCTCTCACTTTCACCAATAAATACAACGTCAAAACCCATCCCAAGAGTACCTTTTGGGTCTCCTGATGGATGTGGTCCACCTGCTATGAGTAATAATCTATTTCTGTATTTTTTTCTTAACTTTTGTACTATATCAGATATATCCCAAATTTGTACTGTAAATATTGAAAATCCAATAATGACAATTTCATACTCATCTAAGATTTCTGGTAATTTATCAAATAATTTTTGATGATCTCTTATGTAATAAATTTTAATATCTTTTATTATTTCATTAATTTCTATGGCAGCAATTATTGCATTAAAACTAAATATGTTATCTTTATTATAGTATGTTACAAATGCAATTTTCTTAACCAAAAATTATTACCTATATATAGAGATAGTCTCAATACATCTATTAAATAAATTTAATTTAATTATTATCTTGGAAATTAAGAATTTAATAATTTTTTAACGAAAATCTAATCATTTAATGACTTAATATTCTTAAAGGTTAATTATAAATATATGATTAAATATTATTAATATAACTGTTAATTAACGTTAGAGGTTGTAAAAATTAAACAAATAAGTGAACTTCTCGAGAGCGGTATTTACGAAACATTTAGCCCTGAAAAATCTATGACAGTGGCAGACCTTCTTAAAGAACTGAATTTAGAAGATAAGTATTTTGGAATTTTGGTAAATGGGAAAAAGGCCAACCCAGATACTGAAATAAAGCCTAGTGATGAGGTTGTTGTGTTACCTCACATAGCAGGTGGATTTTAAGGGACTAATTTTTTTTTCTTTCTTTTTTTTAATATTTTTATATATGTTCCAGTCATCTTATCATATGAGAAATATATACGAAGAATAACTTAATTATTAATTAATAAAAAAAAAGATATTAAGCTCCCATAGTGTAGCTTAAATTTAGATAATCTTTTATTTAATTTCCAGATGATTTACAAAAATTGTTGTTTTTCTCATCTCTTTATCAATAATAACTGTTTCCTCTTTTTCCTCTTTCTTACTTGAATTCATAGTTAGATACTTTTTTTGACTTAATGAAATTTATTTGTTTTTTTTATTTAATGATGAAATTAAATTGATCTTTAGCATTTCACTTTCTTACCATATAAATTTATAAGATATTTTTTTTTTTATTTTTTTAGAAAAAATAATCTCGGGATATATTTTATTCTCCTTATCTTAGAGGATATTTTAAACAAAATATAATATTTCACTCTCAATTCATTTTATTTAACCTTGTTTCAGATTTTTTCTTTCTTTTTTTTTATATTTTAATAGCTTCAACTTGATATTTCGATTTTAAAAAAGTAATTATTATATTTTTTCCAAATGGAGATATTTATAGCTAATTATCTTGGTGTTGAAATTTTTTTGACTTTTTCTATGCCTTTTTAACTATTATTATAAATATATTAATATCTTACTTAGAAAAAAAAGGATTTAAAATTGAATAAAACAATATCTAAAAGGAAATTATTCTCATTCTTATTTATCCTAACCTTTTCTTCCATTTTGGGGTATATCACTCCCATTAGCTTAGGTAAAAGTAAGATTTCTGAAATAGATGTTCAATCAGGAACCTTTTGCAATAGAGCAGAATGGAGAGAAACAAATGGGCAATATTATTTAGAAATATTTGCTACAGACCATTATAATTTAGGGAAATTAAAAGGTGAATATCTTGCTGACCAAATCATAACACTTGATCAAATTATCAATGAATTACTATTTTATTATGAGATACCAATGGATCTTTTTATTTTTCTTTCTTATATATATAATCTTTACATTCCCCATATATATAGAACAGAGATATATGGGATCTCAAAAGCTATTCCATCCCTCTCCTACACAGATATCCTGCTTCAGATTGTATTTCTTGACTTATTTTATGGTATACTGAATCCTATAATGACTTCAATGGGAAAGTTAGCAGGCTGCACTGCCATTGTGATTAATGATGAAAATAATGTTATTGGACAAAATATGGATTTTGGTCTTATATTTTTTCCTACTTTATCATGGGTCAAAGCTAGTATTTCAGGAATATCGATCTTCTCACTCTATATTGGAGCAGCAATGCTTCCCATTGGCAAGAGTGAATATGTGAGTTCTTTAGTTACTCTCGTCCAAACAAATAAAATTCACCAAATCTTTAGTACTCCAACAATGATCAAGACACAGATTGCATTTGAGAATGCTAAAAATGCAAACGAGTTTATGACATATCTTACGGATGGATATACTTGCTCATGGAATTTTATTATTGCAGATGAAAATAACGTAATTGCTAGTGAAACGATTAACCCAATTTGTGTAGAAGAAGAGGTTGGAGAAAATAGCTTTGCCGTAAGAACAAATACATATATTACAGAAGAATTAGAGCAATATCTAATAGATCCACTTTATTGTAAGGAGAGACAGTTTATGGCTGAATATCTTGCTTCTTGTAAACTATCTACAAGTACTTCGATAACTGTTATAGACCTTATGGAGATTCTTAGTTATTATGACACTACTAATAATTCGATTTGTCGATTACCAAATCCTAGTGATCCCCTCTCAACATGTACTCTTAGTTTCTTTACTTATGATTTAAATAATAAAACAGGTTATTTTGGATTAGGTAATACTATTTTATCGAGTTGGGGAATAATTCCTGAATAAAAACTCTTTAACTAAGAGACTTATATTTTCTTTTTTTTTTATTTTTCTTGTTAAATCTGATTCAAAAAGAAAAAATCTTTAATTTTTTATATTAGAAATAACCATATATTTTATCTAGATTTTATGCTTTTGAATTTTAAAGATTTAAAAATTTATATAATAAAAACTTTACTGAAAAATGACAATATTTTTTCTTTTTTATACTTAAAATTAGTAAAAAAGATTGATTTTAATTATTCGTTTAAATAGTCATTTTTACTTAATAAAAGAAAAATGAGGAATGATAAAAAAAAATTATTTGATTTTTTTCTTGGTAATGTAAACTATCACCACTATGCTAACAAATATCATTACTATTAAACTATTTCCTAATGGAATGGAGTTATTATTTTCTACACCATTAACTAGAATCATTTCTCCAACAAGTGTTCCATTCAAAAAATGAGTTATAGATTTTGTTAATATTCCATTTGAATTGTATGTCTGTTGGTTTATCATAGTTCCACCAATTAAAGTTAAAGTTTTACCTGAAGTGTTATAACTACTATAACTATATATATTTTTTAAAAATTCACCGATTAAAGTTAAATTTAAGGGTAAGATTGTCATGAATATATAGGGTATATCAATTATTTGATATCGAAGGTAATTTTCACTATGATTAGATGCCATATAAAAACTATTATTTATTTCAGTAAATCGCGTATCAGTTAAAGTATCTATTTGAATCAGAGTACAGTTTACAATCATAGCATCAAATGGACCATCTTTACCTTTGTATATCGACTCAATTGTGAGATTAATCATAAATCCTAAAGCAATTGGGAAGTAAGCTTTTGTTGTATTCCATAAATAAGTATCCTTTTCTTTAGGAAAAAAAGTAGTATCATCAATCGTAATAGCTAAAGAAGAATTGAACATTATAATTGGACATATTAGAGATACGATACTAATTATTGAAATTATTTTATATTCAGATTTATTGATTTTCTACCTTTCATCTCATTTTTATTGATTTTGATAATCTAACTTATTATTAATAATGAATCATTAAAATAAATTAAATGATTATTAAAATATATTATTATAAAAATTCCGTAATTATATATTCTGATTTATTTCATAATTTATTTAACTTTTAATCTCATTAGATCTTCAGCTAAGATTGTATTTGGAAAAATTTCTTTCGCTTCTTCTAAAAGCTTTTGGGCATTATCGTTATATCGAGAAGATATATGAGTTAAAACTAGTTGCTTAGCATTCATTTTCTTTGCATCGAGTGCTGCATCTATGGAGGTGGAATGTTTTTTCTCTTCTGCAATTTCAGATAGATCTTTAGCAAAAGTCGACTCATGAACAATAATATCTGAATCTTTACCTAATTTAATTAATGAATCACACGGTACAGTATCACCTGAGTAAGTTACTTTTCGTCCAGGTTTTTTTAAATCAACAATTCCTTCTTCATAAGGATCGATGGTTTTTCCATTAATTATAATTTTTTTTCCAGATTGGAGTTTCTTCCAAAGTCCACTTTCAGGAATTCCCAATTCT
This sequence comes from uncultured archaeon, assembly GCA_964525635.1. Classification (GTDB taxonomy): domain Archaea; phylum Asgardarchaeota; class Lokiarchaeia; order Sigyniarchaeales; family SOKP01; genus JAFGOA01. Next base: position 4,947 of record CAZGJX010000060.1, on the reverse strand, counting down.
CGTGCTTTTTCAGGATGAAATTTACCATATCGTAGATTTTCTATGAAAGCATAAGCATATGTCTCTACAGAATGATTTACTTCAGCATATTTGATAGAATATCTTTCTTTTTCAAAGATAATATTATCATTAATATCATATTGATTTTTTGGGATTTCAGATGATAAATTCTCATATTCTATAAGTTGTTTATCTTCATGATTGATTTCATACACAAATAATGGATAATTAGCTTTTAAACCTAGAATTTTACTATGAACATAGAGATATAAAAATAAGTTTCTGGGCCCAAATATTTTAACAGGAGCAGTTCGGTCAATTAAATTGAATCTAAATAATAACCCAGGTAGACCAATAATATGATCTCCATGAAAATGAGAGATAAGAATAATCAATGGTTTGTTAAATTTCAATTTAGCGTCATTAAAGCGCCGTTGAAGATCCTCACCACAATCAAATAAAATAATATTAGAATGATAAGTTAATGCAATAGAGGATAAATTCCGATTATTTACTGGTATTGCAGCTGAAGACCCTAATATAATTAACTCCATTGAGGATCATTTTATGATTTTCTTAATTGAGTGATTTCTAATCTTTGTTCTGCATTTTTCTTTTCTAATTCTTTTACCAAAATCTTAAGTTCTGATATCCTTAATTTCACGTTAGGAGTGATTTCTTGAGGTACTTCTATCTTTAAATTTGAGTGCCCTTTTATTGCATCAATATACTTCTTTAATTTTGTAATTTCTTCATTACTTTTAGTTGCTTCTTTTTTAATGATAATAAGATTTTCTTCTTTTTCTTTGAGTAAAACATCTTGAGATTTAACCTTTATTTTTAAAGCATCCAATTCTTCTTCCAATTTTGAACTATTTTCATATCTTTCAAGTTTTGTTTCTAAAGATCTGATATAATATTTAGCTTTATTCAATCTACGTTGAAGTTCATCAGTTAGAGAAGAAATAACTCCAGATCCAAGATCTCGGGCTATTTTTGATTGTGCTTCTTCTAAATCTAAAACCGTTTTCTTAAAGACTTTAATATCATCATCTTTATGTTTTAATTGATTTTGTAAACCTATTATTTGAGTTTTTAATTCAGCAAAATCACTTTCATCTTTTGATTTTGCTGCTTTAGCTTCAGTATTTTCATATTTAGCAAGTTTTTTTTCTAAAATTTCAACCTTTTTTCTGGTATTGTTTAATTTTTCTTGGAGCATCTCTGTTAAACTGCTGGATATAGTTTTTTTATTTTTTTTATTCTCTGCTGATTCTGATAATTTTAATTCAGCTTTTAGATTAGTTATTTCTGATTCTAAGTCTTTGATGAGTTTTTCTTTTTCACTTAACTTATTTTCAAAATCTAAACTTGAAGATTTATTACTAGATTTATTACTTTTTAACTCGCTTATCAAAGATTGTTGTTTATTAATTTTAGATTGTAATTCTTTAATTAAAGTATGAAGTGGTTCATTATCTTTATCTCTTTCCATAACTGAATAAGTATGACTTTCATCTCTATCTTTCTCATCCAATTCTTTTTGGAGAGCCATTTTTTCTTTTCTGAGAAAACCAAGGTTATTTTTTAAAGTTCTTATTTCCTTATCTTTTTCCTCTAATTGTATTTGTGCTTGTACATTTTGATACTTCGCAGTATCAATTTTCCCCGTTGATTGTCCTTCTTGAATAAGATCCTCTAATTGCATTATGTTATTTTCTAAATAGTCAATTCTATCTAAGTGTGTATTTATTTCTTCATTTTTTTGATCTAATTCTTTTTTCAAATCATCTATCTGGATTTTTAATGTGTCGTTTGACATTTTTAAGATAATCTATCCTTCTCAAAATCGTAATTGCTATATATAAAAATAAAGTCTTTATAATATTAAACAATTTGCTTTAAAATCATTTTATATTAATAGCTTTTTAAGGAAATTAAAAGGAAATTATATCCCTAAAAGATACATTCTTTATTCTTTTTAAAATTGGGATTAAAATAAAATAATTTAATATAATAAATAATAATAATATTAATCCAATAAGCATAAAAGGAACATCTAATGAAGGTAAATAAACTCTATCTGATAGAAATAATGAATTAATTATCATTCCCCCAGCTAAACTCGAAAGTACAGCAGGAACTATTGTGAATAATCCCTCGAAGAATAATATTTTTCTTATGTTTTGGATTTTTGATCCAATAGAACGCATTATTATTAAATCTCTCAGTTTTTCTGATAAATCACCTTTTTGTAGATCATAGAAAGAAAATAGAGATACTATACTTGTTAATATTATTAAAATTAAACTATATGAGCTTAATGTATTTATAAAGTTTAGATTTTCATTAAAAACATTAGCAAGATCCATACTTTTAAAATCATTTCCAAGATTATTTATCAAAATCATTTCTATTTGATCTTTAATAAGACTATAAGACTTATTTTTTATCTTTAATAATATTATATTTACACTATTCTCACTTATATTTAGCATATCTCTAAATTCTATTATGTCTATGTAAGCATTGTGACCTGAATAAAAACTATCTATCACAATACCAGATATTCCAAATCGGTTATCCAAATTTGGGAAAGAAATGTCTTGAACTAGTGCGAAATCAAAATAGTTATATGCTAAACCATCTGAAATTGTTAAATTCAAATGCGCATCATCTTGAGTAAAGAATCTTCCTTCTATTTCAAAATCTTGAATTATGTTACTTGAATTAATACCTATAATCGGAAAATTTCCGCTTCTATGTTGTCCATACGTTTGAGTGCTTCCTTGAGGATTAACTTCATTTGGGGGAGTAGTTATAGTCACAGTTTCTTCTTTTATATCGCAAAATTCTATAAGTCTTTGATCAATTTTTTTTATTTCAGGAATATCCCCAATCTCATCAATTTGAGACCAGTTGAAAAGATAACTCTCATTGGTAAACTGAATATCATTTTTATCAATAAAAGTATTTGGATTTGAATACATTTCATACATAGATGAATATTGTTTTAATACATCATTATGTCCAATAACAATGATATTTTCGCCTTGTGATTTCTCTACCCACATTTTAGAAGAATTATTTAAAACTAGTGCACTCAATCCTAATGTAAAAATCAAAAGGGAAATTATAAAAAATGTGATAAAATAATGTAAGAATTTATTTTTTTTTCTTATAATATTTGAAATGGTAAATTTTAAATTAAATCCTAACGAAGATAACCATTTAGGTATTAATGTATGTTTCTCTAATGCACAATAATCATATTCAATATCATTTGAAAATGATTTAATAACATTTTTCTTTCCAATTCTTTTTAGTTTAAACCAAGAGATTGAAAACATACTTGAAAAACATAATAAAAAAAGGATTGTTGAAAAAATAAAGTCAAATTGAAAAAAGACGGTTATCTTAGTGAAATCTATTGCAATTAAGAAGATAGTATAAATAAATAATCCTAATAAATAACCTATGATGAATCCAATAAAAAAAATAATAAAACTCTCTGTGATATAAAAATTATAAAGTTTTTCTGGGAGGGTTCCTAGAGCTTTCATGATTGATATATCTTTTTTCTTACTATTAATAAATGAAGATGTTATTACAGAGATAATCAATACTGCAAAAATTAATATTAAAACTAGAATAATTATATTGAATTGGGAATAAGTATAATTAACTGCTCCTGAAAAGAAATATAGATTTGCATAAACACCCTCTTGAACGATGAATGTATTTAAATTAAATGAAGTCGAGAAATGAATTAGAAATATAGCGAGAGTGATTATTAGAGCAATTGTAGAGACATAAGGAATCGTCTGTTTCCTTTTCCTATAGAAATCTTTAAGAGCAAAATCAAGAGACATATTTACAATTCCTATTCTTTTAATTTAATAAATTCTTCATTTAATATTTTCCCATCATGAAAGTCTAAAACTCTATCAGCAAGTTCTATCAAGTAATCATCATGGGTTGCAATAATTATTGTTTTTCCCATTTCTTTAAAATTTTTAAAGAGATTTCTTATAAATATACTTGTATTTTTATCTAAATTTGCAGTTGGTTCATCTGCTAAAATAACAGGAGGATTATTTGCCATTGCCCGAGCTATGGCTACTCTTTGTTGCTCTCCTGATGAAAGTTGAAATGGTAGATGTTCTCTTCTATCTGCAAGATTAACGTCCGTTAATAATTTAACTGCAATCTTTCGTTGATTTTCCAATTTTTCCCCAATTAAACTAAGAGGAAACATTACATTTTCTTCAGCGGTTAGTGTACTTATAAGATTATAATTTTGAAATATAAATCCAGAATTCATTAACCTGAAAATAGCTAGAGATTCTTGTTCCATATCAGAGATTTTTACACCAAAAGAATAGACTTCTCCTTCCGTAGGAAGATCTAATCCCCCTAGAAGATTTAATAATGTAGTTTTTCCAGCACCAGAAGGTCCCTTTATAACAATTAATTCTCCTTCCCTTATTTGAATATTAACATTTTCCACGGCTCTAACTATGAAATCTCCTATTTCATAATCCTTTTTTAAATTTATAGCTTTAATCACAATCCTTTTCGCTTTTACTTCATTTAGATTGATTTTATCATTTTTTGAGTTATTTTCTATCGACATTGAATCAATTATGTTTTAACAATGTGTTTTTTAGTAATATTTACTATAAGTAGAGAAGTACTCTATTTAAAATTATCATTAAAAAATTGGAATTATATAATTAATGAAAGCTTTATTATATAAAAATTATCAATCTATTTTTTAATTAAGAGCTAATTTTCTTCTATTTTTCTATTTATCATTGATATTTTCAGATATAAGATTTTTTTTCTCAATTTATTTAACCATATATTTATTAATATAAGAATCAAAAACCGGTCAATTTTCCAAATGAATGATAAATTATAAACACTTTCATCTCATTTCATAAG
>CAZGJX010000059.1:0-25588 GCA_964525635.1 uncultured archaeon | reverse complement strand
CGTGAATTATATTCTGTAGGAAGGATATAAGATGATTTATGGAATATAGTGTCAATAGAATTCATTATCATTCTGAGATGACATTCCAATGCTTTACTTTTTTATACCTTTATTTTTTCTAATCACACTCCCTTCTTTTTCTTATAAATTTTCTATTATAATAAGGAGATAATAATTATATAAAACAGAATAGAGAGATGATTTGTTGATTTTTATAAGAAATTATAAGTTTGTATAGAATTTCGACGAACCGTTGAAACAATATAAGTAAAATTTTTTTTTTTCAATATATTATTCCTATAAATATAGAGTTTATAAATGATACAATTTTTTAAATTGATTTTTTCTTTAAATACTTATATCATTCTATATCATATATTATAAAAAAAGATTTAATTATATAGAATTAAAAGGTAAAATTAAATGAAAACACATTTCCAAAATAAAATTGTCTATTTCTATACCTATTTTGTTGTATCTTTGATTTTTGTGTTTGTCCATACTTATCTTCCTTTATATTTTTACAATGTGATTAAGGTTGAAAAGAGTGAATTAGCTTTTGTTCAGATCATTTCTTATCCAGCACTTCTAATAAAGCCAATAATCTCGATTTATTTTAACAATTTAAAAAAAGTTAAGTCAATATTTATCTTCTCAACTCTTGGAATAACAGTTACTCTTTTTTTAACTTTGCTTAGTTTAAACTTATTACTAATCTTTGGTGTGTTTTTGGGTATTAATTTTGCATTTACTTCTGTTTCAGATGTTGTTGTAGATAGGATTTTGGTTGAAGAATCGGTGACGGAAAAGCAAAAAAGTAGAAATACACTTTTACTTCAATTAGGAGCTGCTTTTGGATCACTTGTAGTACCAATTTTGAATTATCTAAGTTTTTCTTCATGGGCTCTCTTTTTTCTTATGATTTTTAGCACATCAATACCCCTATTAATTTTCAGTTTCTTTATAATTAATCCTTCAGATATAGAAAAGGAGAATAAAGAAACAATAATAAATGATAAATTATCATCTATTTCCGTTAAAAACCTCATTCTGATGATTATTTTCATATTTTTTATCTATGCATCTGAGCTATATGAATATCCATTCGAACCATGGGTAAAAGGATATTTAGGAGGTTTTTTCGATTTGGGTGTAATATTAATGATTATAATTAATACAATTGGAATTATACTAGCAGGATTAATTTCTGATAATTATGATAAAAAAAAGATATTAATTTATTCATCTATTATTTCAGGAGTACTCTTAATGTTTACTCCATTTGTTCATATAATATTATTCTTTATATTTTTTTCAATAATACAGATCTTTTCAGGTTTTTTACTCATAAATATAATTAGCCTCATGATTGATATCAGCAAAAAACAAGTATTAATCTTTCAGATAATGGCAGCTGCTGTAGTAGTTGCAAAAATTGTGTTTATCCCATTAGGAACTTTTCTTTCTGATTTTATTATAACAGAAAATATTATATATATCTCTGGTTATTTGATAGTTTTATCCTGTATTCCTCTATTCTTTATAAAAATAGATAAATAAATAATATATAAAAAAAAAAGGATATTTATAAAATTTCTATGAAATTAAGGTTTAAGATGGGAATTCATCAATTAAACCCGAATCATATTGCGCAACTAATAAAGCATCGACAATATCAATTGCACCATTTTGGTTTACATCTGCGGCTTCAGGAACTAAAAATCCAGTTGGATTTAATCCACTAAAGTATTGCGCGATCACTAAGGCATCTATGATATTAATAGAATTATCATCATTTACATCTCCTAATATAAATGAAGCTGTTGTAAATGACCATAAATCAGACATAGTTGATTCAGTTCCATCATCTACACTCACATACCAATTATAAGTTGTTTCTTTTGATAATCCTGACCAAGAAATTGAGGCAATTTCTCCACTAGCAACAGTATCTTTCCCAATAAGAGAATAGTCCGATTCATCATAAAAGGATACTATTAATTCGTCATTATCTAGATCAGAAACGGTAACACTTAGCTCTGGATTAATACCAACATCTAAAGCATCATCCTCGGGATAAGGGTTATATGGTTCATCAGGAGGATTTTGTAGGGCAATGCCTGTAGTAAATGTCCATGTATCTGAAATAAATTGGTCTATACCATCATCCACAATTACATACCACTCATAAGTGGTATCTTCTTCTAAACCAGACCATGTAATTGACATAAATCCATTGAATGCACCATTAGATGAAAGAATACTATCATCAAAACCATTACAAAATGATAGGACCACTATTTCATCATCAGTATCAGATAAATCTACTGATAAACCACAATCGTCATAACTAGTAAGTACAGCACCATCTTCTGGAAAATTTTCATTTATACTTGGTGGGATATTTCCTTCAGCAGTTTTAGTTGTAAATGACCAAATATCAGAAATTGTTTGCTCATTCCCATTATCTACAACAACATACCATTCATATAAAGTTTCTTCTGTGAGATATAACCACATTTTTGATGCTGTTGCTCCACTAACTACCATCGTAAACCCAATTAAAGAATCATCAGAAGCATCATAGAAATACACCTCTAATAAACCAGAAGGAGTAGAAATATCATCATCTTCAACATATACTCCTATCATCGTATTAAGACTAATTCCCTCTGCCCCCATTATAGGTGTAGATAATTGAATCTCAGATGAAAATCTTAAATCATTCTCTATTTTTTGGGTTGAATCATTGAATCTATAGAATCCAACAAAAATCGAAAGAAAACAAATTGATAATGCTAGAACTATTTTTAAATATTTTCTGGAATTCATTTTTAATTTTGTTTTTATAATTAAATAATTAAAATTAATATAAAAAAAAATTATTTTTTTAGTTTGATTGTCTTATTAAGTTAAAATTTGAATAATCTATAAGCTTATGCTTATAAATAGAAATCTATATTTCTATTACCATCAAATTCTTGAGGTTCACACTCTCCGCCTAAAGGATAATTTTCATGTGCATACTGAAATACACTTTCCATTGATTGAAAAGGATATCCACAGAAATGATTTTGCCATGAATAATCTAAGAAATAATAATTCCATAAACCATTCTGATACATTTCGCTGTCAAATCCCCATCCTTTAGATGTACACGGTGTAACACAATATATATACTCTTTATTACTTGTAGTCATAAGTTCTGATCCAATTCCACCAGTAAAACAATTATCAAGTAAAAAAAACATATTTATACCTGTATCAAATAGTTCAATATCAGATGCTAATTCTGTATCAAAATAACAACCATCATAATAATCAGGATAACCGCAATCCCACATACATAAATATTCTGAACAATCATTACCTCCATGTCCACTAGTAGTTATAACAATATGATCTCCTGGTCTTGCAATAAGAGCTAAATCTTGTATGGCTTTACGTACTCTATTTTCATTAGCACAACCATTCCAAATAGGGTAATTTTCTTGATTAAAATCACCATAAACTTCGCATGAATATCCCAGTTCAGTTAGATGATAATACCAATCAGATGCATCTTCATCGCCATAATTAAGATCGCTTATATATCCATAATCAGAAATTCCAATTATTATTGCATACTTTTTACCCTCTCTAACTTCGATTCCTCCAATTTTTAGATATTTTAATGTGAATATATTGTTATCTAATTTTTCTTCTGTAATTAAATCTATAGAAGAGGTAATTTCAATTTCAATTTGATGCGTAAATGTAATTTTGAAATTAGGTTCTTCAATAAAGGTTTCAAAATTAAGACTACTATCTAAATATTGAATCCGGACAGACCTGATCATAATACCATCAACATATACATTATAAGATATACATACGGTATGGGTAGTATCTTTGGAAAATCCATAGTAGATTCGAGGGATAAAATTATCATTAGTCTTAATTGTTTGTAATGTGTATATCAGTCGAGTAGCCTCTCCGGAAGGAAATCTTCTATTTTCTGCACTAATAAAAGAAATAGAAATCGAAGCAACAGTATTCTCTGAAGTAGTATAGACACCATCTATATATAAGTCTACTTTGAAATAAATGAAGCCAGGTTGATTTAATACAATATCATGACTATGTGAACCACTATCACTAAAATCTATAAGAGGATACCATTGATTACCATTTTCATATTTCAAAGAAAGTATTGATAAATAATTAGAGGCTCCAATCTTAGGATTTATCATCCAAGATATGGTTGTTTGCTCTCCTTGATGGATGATATCTGGATTTGCATTAAGGTCATATAATAGCTCATCAACTAAGAATGTTTCAGTTTCTCCTTCATAAAGTAGATTATCTTCTCGAATACCATACCATTGTTCCTCCCAGTGATCCCAATACCCTTTTTCACGGGAATATTCTTTTAATATGAATTTATAGCAACCCGCTTGAGGTATTGTCACTGTATAATATTGTGTCTCTGATTTACCGCCAATAAAATTACCAATAAAATCTACAGTGGTAATTTGTGTTAAATTTTCAGAATCTTTTTGTATCCATATCTCAGTATCATAATCGATATAACCACATCTGTATCCATTGTAATAATCATCACAGTCTTTAATAACAAGATTCCAAGAAAGTGTAATACTATCCCCTTCATCAATTGTCATTATATTTAATTGGACATTCATAGAATATTCTACATATATTTCACTTGAGATTTCTTCAGCAACAAACCACGTACCTGTAGTACCTACCCAAACATAATCGCTATACATATCTTTTTCCCAATGGCCTTTTCTGCGAGCATATTGTACTAATCTTATCATGTATGTCCCACCATCATCAAATGAAAGAGAATAACTCTGTGTTGATTGATAGTTCCAATCCACACTAGCTACATGAGTCCATGAGCTCCATTCTTCAGTATCTTTATTTTTTAAACTTATGTAAATCTGTGTATCATAATCAGAATATCTATCAATTCCATCAGGATCTTTATCCTTATGATCCCATATAATAATGACACTTTCCCCCTCTATAATATCATAATCTGAGATACTCAAATTCATACCATCCTCAACTGCTAAAGCAGTTGTTGTAAATCCAAAAATACAAATAGCATTAATTATAAAAACAACTAATAATAATTTAGCTGAGATTTTCTTTAATTTGTTTTTTTTCATTTTTTTTTCATTTTTTTTTCATTTTTATTAGTTTATTGTCCCTTAGAAGGGATTAATCAAAAAAAAGCCAAAGTTATTTATAATATTTGAGGTACACTTCTCTAGTAGGTTTTAAATTAATTGGATTTAAGCACCATTCGATACCAAATATTTATAATATTTTTGCTCTTTTCTTATTTTATCCCTTTAATTAGGAATATCAGTATTTTTAATGTACTGAATAATTATCAACTATATTCTTCGCTATTTAAAGCCATATGGGACAAAATTGAATATTGATCTTTAGGAGTAGAAATTAATTTCATATATCCATTGTCCGAGTCAAATATCATCAATACTTATGAAAAAATACTGACTTAAAAGAGATGATTGAATGAAAAATTACTGAATTACTGGTAATTCAGTATAATATTTGTGTATTCAACAACCATAGTTAATTCAGAATTATTATTTGAAGTGCTTACTGAATAAAATAGGATGGAAATATTTAAAGAAAAAAAGAAATTCTTAAATAGAAATGAATTGATATTTACTTTATAATTAGATTTTATAGGTGTCCTTGTTGGTCTCAAATATAGATAAAATAAAGAAAAACAATAAAATAAAATGGATTTATCTTGTTCTTGCTATAATTCCATTTTTTATATACCCCCTTCCCATAGTCAAAATGAACCCTATATGGGAGGGATCAAGGTATGAATCCTATTTTGAAGCCTTTATTATAGCAGCAACGTTTTTCTTAATTGCTGTTTGTCTTGTATTTTTATATAAAAATAAGATATCATTGATTTTCGGTTTAGCTGGTATTTTATCTATACTTATACCATTCTTATGGTTTCTTCTTGTTGTATGTATTTCAAGTGCCTCTTATTACTATCCATCCATACAGATTGGATTTTATATAAAGTCAATATATTTAATTATTATGATTTTGATGAATTTACTATTAATCCACTTTAGGGACATTAGAAAATGTAAAATATGTAAAAAACCATATCTGAAAAAACAATTAAATAGATGTAAAGAATGTGGTAAAAAATTCTGTAAAAATTGCTTTGATGAAGAAAAAGACCTATGTAATAATTGTAAAGATGATTTTGAATGGAAACTTAAATTAGAATTAGAAAAACAAAAAAGGATGAGATCTCAGCAATCTACTCCTGCAATATCAGGATTCTCAGTACCTAAAATACAGTTGAAAAATGAAAATCTCTTGCTCTTTATAAGCTATGCTACCAAGGACGCTGAGGGATTTAGAATTCATAAAATTGCTGAACAATTGACTAGTTATGATAGAATTGGAGATGTACTTTATTGGCAAGAGGATGCTGGAGCAAGCATTATCGAATATATGGAAGAAAATCTCAAAAAAACCGATATATTATTATTATTCTGCTCACCTAATGCATTAGCATCTTCAGCTGTTAAAAAGGAATATGAAGCAGCACAATTTATGGGAAAGATTATTATCCCAATCTTTTCTGAAATTAGTCATGTTCCAACTTTATTACAACCTGAACGTGGGGTGAAATTTAATATGTTTAATTTACAGAGTACTATAAATGATATATATGAGTTAATTCTAAAAAAAATACAGTAAAATAATTATAGTTAGCATTATACTTGATTTTAATGCAATTACACTTGAAAAATTATCTTTACTTTAGATTTTACCTTTTTTTTCTTTATAAAATCCAATTTTAAAATAATTTTTATGATCAATTTTTTTTTCTTTTATTATAATTATTTAAAGCAAAAATCGATATGAGTAATGCTTTTATAAAAAAATCATAAATTCTAAAGACTAACCCATATTAAATATTTAGATCTCCATTTTTTATTTAAATAAAACAAGATTTATCATATATTATGAGTATTGAAAAAGATAGTTTTTTGACCGAGCATATTTTATTTTGCCCATTTTCGCAGAGTTGTATTCTTCCCCAGACAGAAGTAATTTGCAATTTTCCCTGCTATAAAGTATGTTCTGAGTATCAGCTAAAGAAGAGTCATTTAAGAGAGAAATATCACGATCTCTATTAAATTGGTTTTTCTTTAGTTGTGTTTTTTCTTTGAAAAACCAATTTTATTCATTATTTTTACTCTTTCTCTTCACTAAAAAGATACATAATCCAATCAAGAAAAGAATTGAACTAGGTAATAACAAGACTAAAAGATATGGTATACTAATGAAATCTTCAAGTTGTCCTATTGGAGTCCCAGTAATCCCTGACTCAATTCTTAATTCAAAAGAACCAAAAGCTCTATATTTATTTATTACCTGAATATAATGATCTCCTGTTCTTGATGCCTGAAAGAACGTTATCTCACAAGTTGATCCATTTCCATTTGTATCGATTCTTTTTCCAGGGATCATATATGGTGTATCCCCTATTCTTATAACATAATCATACTCATCAGAATCAATTAGTCTTATTGTATAATAAGAACCTTGCTCCAAAGATATTACATAATAGCATATTGGAAAATATCCAATTGTGTCTCCAAATTCTGTTTCATCCAATTCCAATCGTGTATTTATACCCCAAGGAATTGTTGCTGTTAATAATAAAGGAATTAATGAAATGGTTATTATTAAAAGTATGGACTTATATGACTTCATTTCTTTTATTCCTTCTTATTATTTAATAGGAAGAGATTATTGATCTTATTATTTTTAAGATTAAAAATCTTATTTTTTTAGATAATTAGAAATCATTTTATTTAAAGAAAATGATTCTATACCTATTTTGTTGTATATCTTCAATCGTAATTTGCTTATCTCCATAGACTAAATAAAGTAGATCTAATCGAAATCCACTGAGTAGAAGCTTATTTAGTGTCTCATCTTCAAGAGGAATGATAGGGACACTATTTTTCTTCTCTTACTCCTTTAATCCTGAGTCAAATACCATCAATACCTATAAAAAAAATATCGATTTAAAAGGAAAGATTGAATGAAAATTTAATGAATTTAATTTTTATTTAATTCTCTTTATTCTTGTTTTTCTAAAATAAGATAGTGGATTTTATTTATATTATTTTTCAGATCATCAGGTAAGAATTGAATAAATAAATTAGAAAAGAAAGAATAAAATATATCCAACTTCATTTGAAACTTAAAAAACGATTGAAGATAAATTCAAAAAATCACAAATTAAATTCTATTCTCTTATAATGGATTTAAAGCTCTAACTATTCTGAATTAACTTTAAACACTCTTGATAAAAATGATTACCATACCTGCCATTTGAATTAGGAACAAAATTTGTTGTTTTTATCTTATTCTTTTGTTCCCTTCTTCCTTCCATTAAATCTACAAATGCTTCCAAGCGTGTGCGAAAGCCCTCCATACCACTTTGCTCGTCAAATGAAAAGAAAATAACTGGTAAATCATATACTTTCTTAAGCTTGTTAGTAATAATGGTGCGGGCAGTGACCTCTGGCATACAGGTAAAGGGATATTGATGAACAAAACCATCAAATCCTGCTTTAGCATTGTCGATATATTGACCAAGCACCCAAACACACTCTCCGCCTATATCAAGAGGCATATATGGTTCAGCAAGATGCTCTAACCACTTTCTATGATAATTTAAATGAAGTTTATGAATTATCCAATCCCATAAACTTAAACACTGATATATTTCAACTCCCATTTCACCCAATTTCCTTCTTATGTCAAGATTAACGTATGGTTCTAAAGTTATATAAATTTCTCCAGCAATTCCAATCTTTAATGGATTAAGAGATTTATCAATATCAAGTCTACCAAAATCTTCTTTAATGACAGATCTAAAGTTCCTAAGACCTTTTATTGTATTTGTTTCATCAAGTTTTATCAATAAATCATTAACTATTTTGGTGGTATCTCCTTTATTTCTTTCATATGCTCTAAAAATTCCTTCAGCAGTATGAATATCTTCGAGATATTTAGTTTTTTTTAAGAAATAGACAATTGATTTTACAAACTTAGGATAAAGTTGGAGATTATGTTTAGGGGATACTTTAAAAAGTGTTTTAACCCATTGAAAATCCAATAAATCTCCTTGATCAAGAGGAACAAGACGAAAATCTTTATATCCTACGTCTCGTAATATCCTTTCTTGTACACTTGCATAAAATCCAAATCTACATGGACCACAATCAATAGCCATTATGATGGTATCTGCGCCTTTGTCCAGAGCACTTTTCAATTCTGCTAAAGTTGGTTTAAATGGGAAACATACAAATTCAGGACTATGTTTTACGCCAAACTTAATTAATTCTCTATTAACAGGCTCAGGAACAATAACCTCTACACCGAGATTTTCGATTAAAGCCTTAAAAGCAATCCATGAGGTTCCCATTCTAGGGAAAGTAACGCGCATTTTTATGATAAACCTTTATTATTTTATATTTAGAGTGTAAAAAGATATTTAGTATCAAAGTGATTTATATGTAAAATTTTTAACGTATTTAGCTTATTTTTGAAAAAAATGATATGATTTATATAAATATTATTTTAATTAAATAAAACTATGTTACATAAAAATACTGTCAAAATGATAAAATTATTGAAAGTATTATTTCATATAAAGAATAAAATTTAAAGAATAGCTATAAGCGAAAATTGGTTATTTGAAAAAAAAAGAAAATTAAAATTAATTATTATAATGCAAGGAATTTATAATTTTAACTGTAAATATTTATTTTCTTTTTAAAATATAATACAAATGCTACAAAAGATACCAAAGAAATTAAAATCAAATGTGGAATTATAAATCCAGGTATACCCTCTTTTTGTGTAATTTTTGTTCCAATCTTACTAATAAACATATCAACACCACCAATAGGGGATTCATATAAGGTTCCTTGAGTAGTAGGAAAATCTGATGCGATTGTAGCACCTAAAATATAAATATTATCTTTAGTATCCATAGTGATCGAGAGACCTATTGTGGATTCGTCACCTCCGAGATATGTAGAATAAAGAAGTGTAGTTCCATTATCATTTAATTTTGTTAAAAATGCTTTTGTGATATTATCATGAACATTCATAAGGGCATTAGGAGTTATGGGAAAATCTGTTGTTTCAGTGGATCCTGTTATATATGTATTACCTTGAGAGTCAACGTCTATTGAAAAAGGTTCATCATAATCCATTCCACCAAATAATGTGGAGTAGATAAGTGGACCCATCATTATTGAGTTTTGATACACAAATATCATAATCATTATAAGGTGGATTAATAGTAGTATTATATTTAGATTCAAGAAGATATAAATTTCCCTCTGAATCGATACTTGCATCAATATGTTCATTAATATAGGTAGAATAGATTAATGAAGACCCATCTGCACTTATTTTATATGCAAAATCACCATCACTTGTGTTCAATGTTCCGTTCAATACTCCTGAAGTAGTGGGAAAATCTAAGGAAGATGTACGTCCTGTTACATACATATTGTTATTTAAATCCACTGATATTGTTAGTCCATATTCATCACCTGTTCCACCAAAGAGTGTTGAATATTCAAGAGAAGATCCATCAGGATTTAATTTATAGACATAATTTTCTGAATATTCATTATCAATATCATTGTAAGTTTCATTCAAAGATCCTGGTGTTGTTGGGAAATCTGCGGATAAAGAATCGTAATTCAGAGGATTAGAACTATTTATCCAATATGTCATACCCGTTATATATACGCTTCCTTGTGAATCTAGATCAATAGCACTTACTTCATTAATATCTCAACCTCCAAGAAAAGTAGAATAAACTAGTGAAGATCCATCAGCACTTAACTTTAATACGCAGGCATCACTCCATCCTCCATTATAAGTTTCATTCATTGCTCCTGAAGTAGTATGAAAATTTCCATAGGATAAGAAATCAATAATTCCTGCTAAATAAACACACCCTTGAGAATCCACAGCAAGAGGTATTGGAAAACCTGTTTCAGTTCTCTATCCTTCGATAAATGTGGAATAAATAAGTTTTCTTCCATCTGCACTAATTTTACTGACAAAATAAGGTCCAGAATCAAAGTAAGATTCATTTAATGCTCCTGATGTAGTTGGAAAATCGGGGCTACCTGCTATACTCGCTATATATACACATCCAGTTGAATCTACAGCAATTGAATATCCTTAATCATATCCACTATCTCCAAAATAGGTGGAATATGTATGAGGTATATTTTCTGAACCTAAAATAATTGAATCTTCTGAAATGTTAAGTTTATTTTCTCCTCTATTATAGTCCTTATTCATTAATCCCATATGGCTTATTTTTGAAAATCTCAGAAAAGGAACTAAAATTAAAACAATACCAATGAGTAAAAATATAAGAAGATTAATTTGAGGTTTTTTATCTTTTTTCATTTTTTCACTCTTAATTACAATTTATAAATATATCTTTCTGAAAAATGATTATTAAGAATTAATAAGGGACTATATATAAATAGATAAGGTTTATATAATTAGAAAAGATAATTAAATAAAATAAGATTTAGATTAATTTTCTATATGTTAAAAAGGAACTATTATAAGCTAAATTATTTCTTTAACTTTTATTAAATTTTGTTTAGATTCCATTTCTATTTTTCTTTTTTTTCTTTTAATCATTTCGACAAAACTTTCTATTCGAGTTAACATACCAGCCTCTCCAGAATGCTCATCCATTATTATTGCAAGGTATGGTAATTTAACAACTTTCATATCTCTCATGATTAATTCAGAAATTAAACTATCTGGTCCACAAGCAAAACTTATTAGAAATATAACTCCATCAATTTCATCTCTTCCTTTAGTTAAAAAGTAACGAATAGCTTGCATTATTTCTTCCTCATGTCGCCAATAATTTCTCAACTTCCTATTAACGATCACAGGAACTTTAAAAACTGATTCAGGCATATTTTCGATAGTTAGGACTTCTACATCTCGCTCTTTTAATTTCTTTTCGAAGTCTAAATTAATAAAAGTATCAAACAGATTGTATCCATGACCAAGTAATAGAAATCTTATTTGTTGTTTAGGTTGTTGCTTTGGGAGTTTAAATGGAAGGTCTCTTCTTACGAGACGTAATGCATGATTAACTGAAGATCCTTGTCGAAGAAAATCTAAATATTTATGATAATAATCCTTAGCATTTTTATATGCTTCTAAAGATTTAGTTTGGCTTTTTCCTAATTGTTTACCAAGTTCTATCGCGGAATAAGAAATTGGGAATTCTTTAACGTTTACTTCAAAATTTAATATTTTAGGGACATTTGGTATGATTTTAATTACATCTGGTAAAGATAAAAATTTAGGACAAAAAAAAGCTTCCTTGACTTCTGCAATATATCTAGGTACGAATATATAATCCAATTCAGGATAATTGTCAATTAAATGCATCACATGACCATAATAAATTTTGATTGGAATGCAAAGTTCTCCAAAACCATGTTGTACACCAATTTCTACTATCTTCTTGTTTGTTGGAGGGCTCAATACGATTTCAACATCCAATTCTTCTAAGATTTTTTTCCAAAAAGGAAAATATCTATAAAAATGAAGTGCTCTTGGAATTCCAACTTTTATTTTGTTATCAGCCTCTGATTTTTCAGAAGTCATTTATTAATTCTCCTATAATCATATAACCTAAGCATTAGGTTTGTTATATACCAATAGATCTCTTATTCGATCCATTAATCTGCTAGTTAATCTTTTCAGTTCTTTATAATCTGGAATTGGTTGATCAAAATATTGAGCATGTTCCATAAAAGGTTCTCCTGCTTTAAGGGTTGAACCATGACCACAATATAATGTTTTTGCATGTTTAGGAAAAGTATTTTCAGTACCAGTAATTCCAACAGGTATTATTGGAACTTTTGCTTCAATAGCTAAACGAACCGCTCCTGTATGACCTTCAAGAACTTCTCCACCACCATTAGATGTGGATCCTTCTGGATAGATCATCAGTAAAATTCCTTTATCAAGCAATTCCCTTGCATATTTATAGCATTCATTATCACCCTCACCTCTCTTTAATGGAAATGCATTATGCGTTCTAATCCATGAATTAACAATAGGAATTTGGAATAATTGTTGTTTTGCCATTTGCCATAAAATTCGATTCTTATCTTTTATAACACATTTAGCATTAAGTATAACATCCCACTCAGAATTATGGTTTGAACATATGATTGCGGCTCCATTATCAGGAACATTTTCATATCCAATTGATTTATATGGAAAGAAATTACTTGTAAGGAAATCAACAATCGCATGGTTAAAACGCCAAGCTAATTCTTGAAAATCCCAGCGTAATCCAAATATATCTAAAGTTTTTAAAAAACTAATCCATGCATCATCAATAGATATTAATAAAAAATGTTGATAATATTTCAACCAATATTTAAAATCTCTTTTCTTTTCTGTTTCTTTTATGGAATCTTTTGGAGAACCTATAGAAAGCTCTGATTTTTCCTCAAATCTTCTTTTTATTTTAGAAAAATTACCTTTTCCATCACGTAAATCAGTGACTTTTTGTCTTAACTCATTAGTAAGTTTCTTGGCTAATTTCGGTGTTAGTCTATCTTTATATTCATCATAATATATTGCTTTTCCTACTCTCACTCTTACTTGAACAGGAGTACCAATAAGATTACCCTTTGGAAGTGCATCTTTTGAGCCAAGAATCGCCATTGGTACAATTGGGGCGCCACATTCAATCGCCAATCTAACAGCGCCTGTCTTAAATTCTCCAAGTTCTCCATCCATACTTCGAGTTCCTTCTGGAAAAAGTCCAATCCATTCTCCGTCTTTTATTTTTTCTTTAGCAGTCTCCCATGCTAATTTTACCTGCTCTTTATTTCCTCTCTCTCCCAGAGAGAAGGCACTTAAGTTTCTAAATAATGTTTTGACTATAGGTGTTTTAAAATTTTCATCCTTACTCATATAGTTAATTATACTATCACAAGCGCATCCAGTCTTTTCTACCGCTTAGAAATTAAGCAGGATATTGTTCCATCGCTAAGAATCTTAGCCAGAAGCCTCATAGTATTGAGGAGTTTCATGATAAAAATGCTAAAACGGATCTAAGTGCGACTCGTGATTTGATACGACAATTCCCCCACTGTATTCTGGAAACATTTCTCCATCTTCGTAGGTAGCTTCGAATCTCCACATGAGACGGGCTGCTTGTTTTACCCAAACATTAGCAATCCACCATTGTAATTTTTTTTCTTTTTCAGTGAAACCAAAGTAATCAATCATTTTATGGTAAAGGTCGTTGAGAGGGTCAATGGGGTTATACTTCAGGATTTTGTAGAGCAAGTCTTGATGAGGTTTTTTCCATTCGATGACTTCTTTATGTTCTTTTTCGTATTCTTCTTGTTCAAAATCACCAATAGTCTTTTCTCTAATTTTCTTTTCAGTTTCATCCAAAACTGTTTTTTCAATAACCATACAAATTCAACTTTATTTTTTTTAATAATAAAAATACAATTTAAGTGTAGTAAAAACAAATGTTAGAAGACTTAAAAGTTGTATTTATTTAAATAGCTATTTGATTAAAATAATATTTTAGATAAATAACAAGTGAAGCAATAAAAACTTAATAAAAGTATTAAAAATATGATAAGTATGATTTTAAATTATTATACAGAATTTAATTTTTAAATTTTACAATGAAAAGAAAATTAAAAATACATAATAATTGAAACATCCTTAATTATAAAAAATATATTAGATTCTATTAAATTACATAAAATAAAAAAGAATATAAGGATAAATTTGAAAATCTCTTTAATATTTCCCAAACCACCAAGAAAAGGAACTTTTTGTGGTACCGTAAAAGAAGCTGAACGATATAATAAAGAAAAAATAGAATTTTATGGATTCCCTCCTATTGGAATTCTATATATAGCTACGTACCTTAATGAACATAATTATGATGTAACTATATTTGATCAATTTGCTAGAGGTACATCAATTGAAGATACTTTAAAATGGATAAAAAGCGAAGATCCAGATATACTTGGATTTTCTACAATTACAACTGCTGGAACAGGTATCACATCTGCAGAAATGGCTAGAAGAGCAAAACAAGAAATAAATCCAAACATGAAGGTGCTATTTGGGAATTATCATGCGACTTTTAATGATACCAGAATCTTAAATAAATACCCCTTTATTGACGCTTGTATCAGAGGAGAAGGTGAACGAACTCTTTTAGAAATTGCTGAAAAACTAGAGAAAGAGCAAGGATTTGAAGATATTAGAGGTCTTACTTATCGAAATAATGGTAAGGTTATCAGAAATAATGATAGGCCTCTTATGGAGAATATTGATGAATTACCCTTTCCTGATAGAAAATTGTTGGGAAATGTAGAATATAAACAAGAAGTTGAAGGTCTTGATATTGGTATTGGAAAATTCACAACTTTGTCCTCATCAAGAGGATGTGCATACAAATGTTCATTTTGTTCAAGTGCCATGTTTTGGAATAAATGGCGTCCAAGATCCCCAGAAAATATTATAGAAGAATTATCTTATCTTGAAGATCAGGGTTATAAAAATCTACTTTGGGTGGATGATAATTTTACAATTAGTAAAAAAAGATTGATGACATTATCTAATTTAGTTAGAAGAGAAAGATTGAATTTAAATTGGATGGCAGAAGGAAGGGTAAATCAAAGTTCCAAAGAATTATTAACTGCAATGAAACATATGGGATGTAAAATTATAAGCTATGGAGTTGAAAGTGGCTCACAAAGAATTTTAGATTGGTATAATAAAAAGATTACTTTAACTCAAGTTCATGATGCAATAAAAAGTTCTAAAAAAGTGGGTATTGATATGATTTTAGCTAATTTTATAGTAGGTGCTCCAATTGAAACCCGAGAAGAAATAATTCAAACCTTAGATTTATCGCTTAAATTAGATATTGATTTTCCACAATTTCATATTTTAGGTATTATTCCGGGAAATTGGATTTGGGATCAAATGGTTAAGGAGAAAAAAATAGATCCTGAGAAATGCTGGGAGACAGGTACAGCCATTCTTACCATTCCTCTGAGTGAAATTATGCAGAGACTGAGAGATACTCATAGAAAATTTATGAAGCGACCAAGTTATATATCTAGACAAATTTTTAAGACTTTAAAAAGTCCATATAGGTTAAAAGGAATATTATATAACTTTAAAAATGTTAGTAAATGGGATGTATGGAATAGTTGGAAACCCTTTTGGGGATAATATTCTTTTATTTTTCCATTTATAAATATTTTATATTTATTTTTCCACGATTTTTATTTTATTGAATCTAAAAGACTTCTTTTTTTTAGACCAAATAGATCATATAACTCATTTAATGAAGTAATAACCAAATCAGGTTGACAATCGGCTAATAATTTTTCATTACTTATTCCGCTTGCGGTTCCGATTGTCCAAATCCCTGCCTCTTGTCCTGTTTCAATATCAGTGGGCATATCTCCAATGAATAAAAATTCATTTCTATTTGGTCTTTTATACAGATTTATGATTGGATCAATAACTTTAGGATCAGGTTTCAATGATGGTAATTTATCTGCTCCAAATATACCCTTGAAATATTTTTCAATTTTCTTTTCTTGTAAATGTCTTTCCAAATTTTTGCTTTGACTATGTGATATAATATAAAGATCAAAGTGTTTCTTTAATTCTTCCAGTAAAGATTTAGTTCCTGGAAATAATGGAGCATCTTTTTCATATTCAAGATATCGAGTGAAAATTTTTGCAGCTATTTCTAATTTTTGCATAAAATCAATATGATTAAGTGTAGTTATAAATTTGAAGATTTTATGTGTTTGTAATATAACTTTAGGGATTGGATAGCCTTGTATTGATTCCAATATTGATCCAATTTCTTTTATTATGATATCAAGATCTACATCTATTTTATATTCTTTAAGTACTTCTCGGATTGCTCGTTCCAATACTTCTCTTATATCAAGTAAGGTTCCATCAAAATCAAATATAATAACACGTAAAGAATTTGATTTGAGCCACCTTACTACTTGATTATCGCTGTTCATATTAACAAATAATTGTAAAAATTTTGATATTGATTGTTTTTTTTATAGTAGATATGAAAAAACGTATTAAATTAAAAAGATTACACTACAATTCCAAATATTACTTTCTTATTAGGTTTAGAAATCGATTGTTGTTTATAAAAAATGAAATTTTTAATCTCAATAATCAATTAAGAATTGATATTATTATTTGAATGATTATTACAAAACAATTTAATATCAAGAATAAGGAAAAAAAATATTAAATTTCTAAAGTTCTCAATCTCCTGGAAATATTTCTTCTTTTTAAAATCTTTATAAAATCATCTTTTCTATGTTGTAATTGATTTAAAAATAGATCTAATTTATCAAAGTTATTAAAAAAATGTTCTTCTCCTTCTGCAACGATTTTAACTCCTTTATTTTCTCTTTGTATTATTGCATAGATTCCACCGACAATTGAATCGTGTTTAATGAATACCTTTTCATTTTCATTCTGCTCATTTCCTTTTTTTGCCCAAAAATTATTTTTAAGAAGGTAACTTCTATACATACCCATTTTCATTTTCACACACAATCTTTTATTTGAATATAATATAAACGTAATCCCAACAAATTATGATGATATATTGATTATAATTGTTGGAATAAGATCTAAATAATATAGATAGAATATTGAAGCTTTGATTATTATTACACTGTATTATGCAGATTACACACTATCCAGATATTATTTTTCCTATATTTAGTCAAAGAACTAATAAATATATTATTTAGAAAATGTATGATATAAAGAACTTTAACTTCCTTTTTAAATAACATAGTAAAAAAAAGTTCACTGAATACAGAAATTGAAATTCTATAGGTCAATGTGTTTTTTTTTCCACTGCAAAAAAAATAGTAATAATTATATTTTTGTTCATTTTTAATGATTTATAAAACGAATCATATATCTCTGTATTATTTATATTAAAATTATGAAGAAATTTGAGATAATGATACAAAATATACAAAAAAATAAAGTTTTATAAACATCAACGATCTATCTATATTCAATGATATATCATGCTAAGTGAAAACGAATTTTTTACAAAGGTTATTGAAAAATATTCAGAAATCAAAAATGATCCTATAAAAATAGAATTATTACAAAGTAATTCAATAAGAGAATTAATGGAAATCTATACAGCAACTGGAAATTATGAATTTTTTCAAAAAGCTATGCCAATTGTATTATCTCTTTTTAATGATAAATGTGAAGATCCCTTTGATGCATATAGTAAAAAAAGAGATAGACTTAATGATAATGAAATAGATATTCTTAATGATCTTCTAAAAGAAAATATAGAAGATTAAATATCTTATTAGTCATTTAAATTAATAAACTCATTTTTAAATCATACTAGCTAAATCAAGTATAATTAAAATAGCAAGAATAATAAAGTTCAAGAAATTTATTATTGGTAAAATCTTCTTTAATTTATTGCCTTCTTTTAAAATTTCATATTTTTTTATACTCCATAGAGTAATTATAATAAAAGAAAAATATACGCTAAGGGTATAGACTAAAATTAATAAATATGGATTAATACCTGTGAAAGCTATACCAAGAATGGCAAGTTCCTCTTGATTAAGAAATCCTAAAAGGAAACCAAATATAAATATCGATTTAAGAGAATAAGGATGTTTAGTGAAATGCTCTTGAAAGTATGCTGATATTAAGATATTATTATAGTAATCAGTATTATAAGAGTTTGAATTAATATCAGTTTCATCATTATTTCTTGAATTTAATTTTTCTTTTCTTATAAAATAATTTTTTATAGATAAAATTGCCATTATCATTAGAATAGCTAAGGCTATTATATTCATCATATATTTTTCCATCTGTAAAAAAAAACTAGATAAAATAAAGATAAAAATGATAATAATATTAGAAATAACATTAGCTATAGCGATTATAGACGAACTTAAAAATGATGCTTTATAATAGTTAGTTCTTTCAGAAGAATATAATAATGCAATAGGCCAACCATGAGCCGGTTCTAAACCATGAACAATGCCAATACTTATAACAAAAATAAAAATTAAGATAATTAAGATAAAATTCATAGGGACTATAATCTATTTTTTAATATTTGTATAGATATACTAAATAATATAAATGAAGAAGTTGTTGAAAAAATAAATTAAATGTTATTTGAAGTTTTTAGCAAATTTCCAAACACTATCTTGGATTGTATGCAAATTTTTTATAACTTTACCTTTATCCATTTTTTCCATTTTTTCAGCATCATACATTGCCTTTCCTATAGCTAATGTTTGGTTGTTTTTCTCATCTGCAATTCTAATAATATTATTCTGTTTTATATTGGGATTTATTTTTGTGATTCCTGGTCTCATTATATCTGCTCCATTTGTAACAAATCTAACAGCGCCCATATCCACTATAACGGTCTTTAGATCAACCTGTTTATTTAATAATAACGTTAATACGGGTAAAAATCCCTCTTTTGATCTCCAAAGGGTCAATTTATCATTAACAGCATATAATTCATCTCCCTCTTCAGTGATTATAATTTCTACGTTACTCTTTTTCGGAAAAATTATATCTGAAAACTCATCACTATACTGTTTTTTAAGATCTTCCCTTATTTGATTTAATTCATTCTTTCTTATGAAATGTCTTTGTTTAATATTCATTTTTAATGATTAAAAAATAATATATTAAATTAAAAAAGCTATATTATGATTAATATTTTATTCTAAAAGCTTTTTTTTCACTCATCATGATTTGTTTTTTAAATCTGTAAGCTCTTTTTGTAAAAATGCTCCTTTTATGGTATTACCAAGGTGGCCTCTTAAATCAAAATGTATTATATCTGGTTTAAGTTCATAAATAGCAAATCCATATTGAGGTTCATTTCTAAAATGAAGCGATTCAATAAAAAAGCTATATCTCTCATTTTTTGGGAAGAAATCATCTGGTATTAATTGCTTTGTTTTAAAAAGTACTCCCTTTTCAGGTAAATTAATTTGTTTATTTAAATTAAAAGCAGCAATTAATCTAGTCTCTTCTGGTGGTAATGTCTCTCCTTCATACAAAGAGATGTATGTATAATTGAGACCTAAACGAGGAAATGTTTCTGAAATAATATCATTTATTTTTGAGAGATCATAACATGAATTCAAAGAAGTAGTTGCTCTAGCATAATTAATAATCATTTTATAGTCTTGATGAGATTTAAAAAAATCAAATTGTTCAATTGTATCATTAATAAGATTATTTGCTTTAAGCAATATATATTCAGCTCTCGCCTTAATCTTGCTATTAGATTTATAGATTAAAGAAAAATTCTTAAACATTGAAAGAATGTCTTTCCAATCTTTTAAATCTGAATCAATTGTTATTAAATCATCAACTAATTCATTTAGTTTTTTTAAAAAGAAATCTTCCTTTTTTCCTGAAATATCCTCAATAAAAGTAGTTAATAAATCTTGAACTAATATTGGATTCATTTTAAAATTTTCATAAATGTTTGATTTTTGAATTTCTGAAATAATTTTATTTAGATCAATAGCTAAATCACTTTCAGATTCTTTTGATTTTAAATGAGTATCTAAGATATTTTCAACCATTGATTTAGGATAACAACCACATGATTTATGTATTACTAATTTAGTTGATAAGATTATATCTTCAACTTTATCTTGGCCTTTAACTAAGGAGATAATTGTCTCCATAGCTTTTCTACCTTGTTCATATATAGGTTGTTTAACTGTTGTTAAAGAAGGAGTAGAGAATTTACTTGTGAAAATGTTATCAAATCCAACAACTAAGAAATCTTTGGGAATTCCATATCCTCTTTTTTTTAATTCATGAATCGCCCCTAAAGCCATTTCATCATTAGCAGCTACTATCGCTTTAAAGTCAATACCATTATCAAGAAGTGCAACAGTACCATTTTTACCGCTAACCCCTGT
Organism: uncultured archaeon; assembly: GCA_964525635.1. Taxonomy (GTDB): domain Archaea; phylum Asgardarchaeota; class Lokiarchaeia; order Sigyniarchaeales; family SOKP01; genus JAFGOA01. Next base: position 4,403 of record CAZGJX010000059.1, on the reverse strand, counting down.
GAAATTACCTTGTATTACTAATTCTGGATCATATGGGATATTTAACTCCTCTAAAATCTCCTGATATGCCCTAAAACGTATTTTGGCATCCAAATTATCCTCAGGGCCTTTAATAAAAGCAATTTTCTTGATTTTATGAACTTCAATTAAATGACTAATAACTTCCTTCATACCTTTCTTATTATTAATTAATATATTTATTGTATCAGGTATTGACATTCCAAGACTTACTTTGGGGATATCTTTATATTGTTTTACAAATTCTTCCATTTTATCTTTTGTAATAAAATTACTTATTATTGCAGAACTAATAATTAGTCCATCAACATTAGAACTATCAGCTAAGTTATATATAATATTAGATCTTATTGCGTAAGGATCAGGGGATTTTCCAAGATTTCCTCCCATAAAATAAATTGTATTAATATCTTGTTCTATTGCCACCTTTTCAATCCCTTCACATAACATCTCAGCATAGGGATCATCAATATAATGTATAAGAATCCCTATAGTAATTCTTGAAGATTTATTATTTTTTGTAATTAAAAACGGACCTCCTTTAGTTCTTCTTATTATTTAAAAAACTCGTTTTATTTAAATCTCTGTTTTTACTCTATTTTTTTAAATCAGAAATTTGGAAAATAAGTAGTATAGATATCACTTATATCATATATTCATATATACAAGAGTGCGTAAAACTATGATTTCACTCTCAATTTCCATTAAAAAAAGACTTTTTTCCATGAAAAAATAACTTTTATATAGGATAATATCAATTTAATCTGCCAAATTATTAAAATATAGATTTTAATAAATATTATTATGATTTTTTTCTTTAATTTTTAATTATTTTTTATTAAAAATGAAGAAATCAAATTCCTAATAAAAGGAATTTCCAGTTAAATTTATTTACTGATTTTAGATTATTTTGACCTTATTCTGATATTTTTTTTCGAAACAATGATTAATTTTCTATGATATTTAGGTTTATTTAAATCTATTTTTAATAAGGTATTCTTTAAGAGATTATTAGTTGCTTTAGGATGAGGAGAAAGAACTTGAAGTATTATAACTGTTGGATGAGTATCTTTAGAAAAATGGTAGAGCACACCAAATCCTCGATCATGAGTAAGTATCGCTAGATTATTTTTATTAGCATATTCAAATATCTTTTTATCATCAACTCCAGGATTTAATACATCCTCTACTCTAATAATTTTAAATTCTGCGTCTATTAAACATAATCCTGTTGATTTTGCAATGCATTCATCAATAATAATTTCCATAATGGATATCCTTTAAAATTTAAAAGTCAGAATTAAATATTGATTATTTCTTCTTCAGGATGGTCAATAATAAAAACAGAATAATCTAAAACTGCTTTAATATCTTCTTCAGTAAGTCGTGGATACTCTTCAATAATTTTTTGAAATGAAGCACCATCCCGTAACATGGTTAATACAATAGAAATGGGAATCCTAGTTCCTTTAAAAACAGGTTTTCCTGATAATATCCTTGGATCGCTAATAATTCGATCAATATATTCATTCATTTTTCTTCATTATTGTTAAGAATATCCATTTAATTAAATTTTACTATAATAAGAAAGGTGGAAAAAAATTTATAATTTATTTCTTGGAATTATTATCATTTTTTTAAAAACAACATTATTAATTTTTCATAATTCTAATAACCTTTTATCATCACAGAAGGATTTCCTTTCCATTTTCCATTAAAAAAGAATCCTTTTCCATTAAGTATATATATATTAAGTAAATTCCTATATGAAAAAAAATAGATTATATTACTTCTTTTCTTTTACTCAGTGAATATAGAAAAAATAATGAATATGAAATACTTGATAGATGTGGTTTGGTAACAAAGTGATCTAGTTCATTTTCCAAAATAAAATTCAGTTAAAAAAATTTTCTTAATTCCTAAATCTGATTTTCTTATTGAAGAGTTATAAATTTCCGTTATTATTCAGAAATCTTTAGCTTCAAAATTTAAAGAAAAAATACTATTTTCTAAAGACATAAATTGCCCAACCAAAAAGATCTCTTTCCCAATTAAAGTATACTTCTTTTTCTTTATCCAATTTCTCATAGATCTTAATTAGATCAGGATCATCAGGATGTTCTTTAGCGAAGACATCCGTGGAGTGCCATTGGAGCCCTATATATCTATCCCAATCATCTAAATTACTTGCGATTGAGTAAACTAACTTTAAACCTAATTTTTCTCCAATTTGCACATTTTCATAGTGACTAGCATATTCTCCAAAATCATCATATAATTCTTTTGCTATCTTAATATATTCTTCTGGAGGGGCAGATTTCCAATATGGTTCACCACTTATCACGATTCCTCCTTTCTTTGTAAGTTCCATCATATATTTTAGGGTTCCTTCATATCCTCCATAAATCCAACTGGCACCTAAACATGAAACCAAATCGAATGATTCTAACTCCTTTGGTTTATAATCTGCTCCATCCATTTCGAGAAGTTCTACATCTGCATTAGATATTCGTTTTTTCACATTTTCCTGGGCATCTTTACAGAATTTAGGGGAGAGGTCAATACCTATAGCTGAGAGATTATATTCCTCAATTAAACGGATTATAAATTCTGCTTTTCCCATTGCTATATCTACGATTTTAGATTCCGCTGAAAGATAAGGATTTAGAAGTTTTACTAATTCATCTATTTTTTCACTACTCATGGGATTACATACAACGTGTTTATCGTGAGTAACGTCCCAATGTTTCCAAAAATACATAATTTTTCATTCCTCTTTTTATTTGTATATTTTATTTGTGTATCTAATTAATTATAAGATTGGAATTACACATATAAATTTATATTTATAATATAATTATTTTACCTTGAAACTAGAATTGTCAGATTTTTATTATTGAAAAGGTATTTTATCCCCATACGATGATTTCATATTCATTTTCCATTAAAATAACCATATTTTCCATTAAAAACTTATTTTCAAAAAAAAAAATTTCTATTAATAAGATTGTTAATAAAAAAATACAATTAAAAAAATGTTATTCTGAGGAATATAAGTTCAATTCCCATAAATTCGATTCCCCTCTCTCATTTTTTATTATTTTTGAATATTAGAGAGGTTATAGTTTGCATAAATATGTTATTTTAAGTAATTATTCCGATTTTCAAAAAATTCTAAAGAAAGACAGAATAAAAAAGATTTATTTTTTTTAAGATCATCAAATACTATCTTTAAAAATAGTTGATCTTATGAAATCTTCTATAACATAACTAATAGTAAAAAAAGATTATCAATCTTTTCTATTTCTCAATTCAGATTTAATCATTCGTGGATCACGTGAATGATGAAAGACACCCATTACAATAATTAGATTATTTTCAATAATATAATAAAGAGCATAAGGAAATTTTTGAAGTAAATATCGATGATAATTTCTATATATCTTAGGATATTGAAGGGGATTTTCTATAATTACTTTTGTACTAGAATAAAAGACTTGAAGAAAATCTTCTCCAAGACCAAACATTTTTTTTTCATACCAAGAGTAAATTTCTTGAAGATCTCCTTGGATATCAGGGTGAAACCTTAAAGTATAATGTATTTTCATTTTTTAATTCGATTCTTTAGATCTTCAAGTGATAAAAGATTATCTTTATTGAGAGTATTTTGACGTTTATCTAATTCTTCCTCATGACTTTTAGGTATTGGATTAGTAATAATTTCAGATCTAATACTATCCCATAAATTTTCCACAAGCAGTATTTTTTCTTTGGTCGGTAATTCGACTAAATCAGGAAATTTATCAAGTGACATAATATAATAAGGTGTTTTGATAATTTATTTTTTTTCAATATTAAGATAGAATTTTAATAAAATCGGTTTTGATGAATATAAAGAATGTTAATTAGTACATAAGAATTAATGAAAATTATATTTTCTTAGTTTAACATTTTCTTATTTTTATAATTCCATTGCAAGGATTTTAATATTCATTTCATGAACCTTTCATGAATAAAGATCGTGAAAGATTTTTAATGTAAAAAACCAATAAAGAGAATAAGATTATTAGCTAGGGTAATTCTCCTGTTCTACAATATTCTTTCAGATAAAAAGCATCATCATCAATTTTTTTTAAATTATCAGGAAGAGGATTATGGTCTAGATCAATATATTCTAATTTTTCTAGATTTTCCAAACCAGTAACTTCTTTGATTTGATTATAAGATAAGTCTATATTCTCTAAATTCTCTAATCTTTCTAATCCCTTTATAGCTGTGATATTATTATAGCTTAAATTTAATGTTTTTAAATTTTCTAAATTATCTAAATTTTCTTAGTGTCCTATAATTCTTATATACCTCCATATTACTTTCTTTTATAATAA
>CAZGJX010000058.1:0-25704 GCA_964525635.1 uncultured archaeon | reverse complement strand
GCATTTCCAAAGAATTTATTGCTAAAAAAAAATAATAAGGAAAAAAAAATAAAAAGGATCAGTTTTTTTTTAACATCCTTATTTTTTTTAGTACTATAGATATTAAATAATTAAAATAAGCGAATTTATTATTTATATTTTATAATACTTATAAAAGTATTTTAGTTTTATTCTAATTTTATATTATGTTTTACTAACACATCATTACTTCTAGTTAAATATAAAAAAAAAAACTGTTATTTTATTTATAATAAAATTATAACATTTTTAATATGTATAGAATTTTAACGAATAATCAAATATTTCAGAGTGATATGAAATCAGATCCTTCTATGATTATAATGTGTTTACATTAAGAAAATAGCACCCCATATTTCTTGAATTTCATAAGTCTATCCTAAATCAAGATAAATTTTATACATTTCAAATTTATAATAAATAAAAAATGAAAATTGATATATTATAATGAAAATTAAAGATATTTTACTCTTAGAACCATTTAGTTATATTCCTCCAGATAAAACTGAAAGCGAGGGATTATTATTACATAAAAAATTATGGGCATATATAGGGACTCTAATTTATAAAAAATATAAATTAAAATTTAAGAGTATTTTTTCAATACCTTTAGGACTTGCTCAAATATCTTCAATAGTTAAGGAGGAGAATGTATCAACTCACCATTATCCATTCCTACTTGATGTTCAAAAAAGATATTTAAGTAACAATGAAATAGAAAAAATAATAAGATCATTTGATTATGATGAGGTCTGGTTATCTGTTGGTTCACCAGAAACTGCATTAGAAACTTTAAGATATGCAAAAATTATCAAAAAAATTAATTCGGAAACAAAGATTATCGTTGGAGGAATGTTTCCTTCCTTAGTTCCTGAAATCTTTTTTAAACATGGACAGATAGATTTATTATTACGTGGTTCTGGAGAATATGCAGTTAGACAATATGTTAAGAATCCATCACCTTCAAATTATTCTAATATTCAAGGATTATGTTATAAGAAAAATGGTGAAACACGAATAAGTGATAATTATGCAATTGAACCAAATCTAGAAGAATGTCCTCCTTTTGATTTTGAAGGTATGTGTATTGAAAAATATATGAGTGAAAATCCTTATTGTAATATTCAATATTCAAGAGGATGTCCATTCAATTGCCCATTTTGTGCTCATACAAGGTTTTGGGGCAGAAATGTCCGCCATAGATCAGTAAAAAACGTTATGCAAGAATTAAAAGTTTTGGAAAGCTATGGATGTCAAGGAGGTTATATTTCAGATTCTACTTTTACTATTAATAAGAAAAAATTAATCGAATTTGTTGAAGCATATGAAAAAGTAGATTTAGACCTTAAATTATATTTCGAAACCCGTGCTGATAGTTTTGATGATAATATGGCTAAAATCTGCAAAAAATTTAATCCTGCTATGGTATTTTATGGTGCAGAATCAGGTTCACCAACAATTTTAAAAAACTTACGAGGGAAATCAAGTTCTAGTGGTCAAAAACATCTTCAAGATCTTTCTAATGCTGTCAAAATTGCAAAAAATAATGATTATTTAGTGGGAACATCTTGGATGATTGGGTTACCCGGAGAATCATTAGAAACCATTAAAGAAACACGTGATTTTATTTTTAAATTATTAGATCTAGGATTGGATTATGCAGATGTAAGAATTCTCCAAGTTTTTCCAGGAACAGACTACTGGGAAAATGCAGAAAAATGGGGATTGAAATTAAACAGCCGAGATTTATTATATAAACATTCAGCATGGGATAATTTTGCAGATCATCACACTGAAAAGTTAAATTCGGAACAAATTGTATTAGAAGCTAATAAGTTAAAAAAAGAGATTATTACTTATCATATCAATAGCTTGAGAAATAAATAAAATACCTTAAATATTATGATCTTAGATATATATTCCACTATAAATTAATTTATAATAAAATTAATATCTAATAATTTGAAAAATTTTATTTTTATATTTTTTCACCCCCCATTACTTTATTCAATTTTTAGATAAACTAAATCCTACTCAAGAACTTATCTTAAATTATTTAGAAACAAAAAATTCATATTTTCATATACTATAATTATTTTCATTTTAAAATCTATACTTGAGGTCAGGGAAATTTAGATTAAATCGATATTTTTTTTATTTTTAATATTTAATTATAATTCTACTATTTCGACTAGAGAGTTTTAATCTATGATAATTGATCAGATAAGTAAACAAAATTATATATAAAAGTTTAAACATATAATGTTTTAATCTTAATAAAAATAAAAAAATAGAATATACTTATGATATTTCAAGAACTAGATTTACAAAGAATTTTTGTTGTCTGGATAGCACAAGGAGTGATTATATTAATTTTTCTTTTTTTATTCATAAAGATTTTAGGTCGAAAAAGAAATAGATATAGCATTATAATATCTATGATCTATTTTTTCGCAGCAACTGGATTTTCTTTGAATTTAATATATGTATTACTAACGCAAGATTTGTTGATTATTATATTAGACTTCTTAATGATTTACTTGATATTAATCTCATTAATATTTGTGTTGTTATTCAATCTTAACTTATTGCAGACAATACAGATATTTACTCTAAAAAAACAAAGGATTATATTTATTTTCTATGCCATAATAATCTTTCTGGCATTATATTTTCCTATGGATACTACAATAGCAGAGAATTATGCACCTTTATATTCTTGGACTAAATGCATTGTTATTATTGTCTTCTATACTGGTGCTTTTATGATTCCTCTTTTATACACATCAATTCTAGTTTATAAGACTTTTGAGTCTAATGAGATGAAAAAAAGATGGAGATTTTATCTTATTGGAGTTATCTTTTTTTGCATTGCATTTTATAATTTAATATTATATACTACCTGGCTTGATGAAACATTTCAAATCATCTCAGCCCCAATATTATTGATTGTTATAATAACTGGTGGATTCTTTATTTACTATGGTGTTGGTAAATCCCTAGAAGCAAATTAGATAATCTCTAAAGAAGGTTAAGAAGTTAAACATCCCTCTTGAAATAATAATTACTTAATAATAATATGAATAATATGAACCTAAATAAATTAAAAGTAAATGTTATAGAAGAACCTAATCAAATTCTGAAACATCTACATAAAGGTATAAGCATTCCAATCATTTATGATTTTCATAAATATATCCTAAATGATATGAAGGCATATAATGCTAAAGCATTAATCTTAGAGGAACCTCTTGAAAATAATACTTTAGTGAAAAGTGATAATATTACGGGCTTAACTTTAGTTTATAGTGATGGTTCAGATACATTATTTTTTGGATTTTTTGGAGTCTATGATCATCATCCTGAAAAAATTAAATTCTTATTAAAAAATTTAATTGATTATGGTATAAAAAATAATTATAAAAGAATTCGAGGACCAATAAATGTACCAACAATGATCTTTGGTTGGGGATTTATGGTTGAGGGAAGCTCCAAGGATATATTTATTGGATCTCCTATAAATCCCCCAATATATCAAAATTTATTCATAGAAAAAGGATTTAAAGTTTTATTTCAAGAAGATAGATACGACATGCCAGCATTAAAAATGGATCCTCATAGGAATCCTAAATTAATTGAATTGGGAATAAATAATGAGAATTATAAAGAAAATCCACTTAATACAGGAGATTATCCTTATGAATTTATTAATCCTGGAAAAGAAGGAATGTATGAATGTTTTGATGAATATCTCCAATTAAATATTGATCATATGCCCCCATCTGCTCGTATAACTCCTAAATCAGAACAAAATCTAAATAATCTAATAGATTTTATTTTTACATATGGAGCAGATTGGATGATGTGGTTTGTAAGACAAAAAGATACGAAAAAGATGGTAGCTAATGGATATGTTATTCCAGATATCTTTAGTAGGAACCGGAAGGGAGAACTCGATTCTATAAGTTTTCATGCATGGATTGTTCATCCAGACCATAGACGAAATTATATTTCAATGTTAATGTATGGTATGACTTCTCTACAAGCAAAAGATAAAAAAACACCTCACTATATTAAAAAAGGTTCATGGCCAGTAGGAGCTGATAATATTCCGAATTCAAATGCAGCAAAAAAGATGGGTGGAAAAAAAGATAGAAGTCATCTTATATTGCAAATAGACTTATAAGATAAATTATAATGACTATAATTTTTTTTTTTTTAATTTAATCCTCTATATTTCTTTAAAAATATAAAAGAATTCAATATCCTTTTTTTTAAATAAGTTATCATTAAGTCTTACATTAGGTTATCAAAAATATTAAAAATTATACATATTATTATAATTCTTTAAAATAAATTATTTTATGTGAAGTATGGATTCGATCCCTTATTCACACAGGCGGAAACCAGCAACTTCTATCAGATAGATTTTAATAAAACTATTTCTAATTACTTATTCTTTCATGAGGTCGTTTTAGTCTAATTATTATAGAAAAGGGTACATGCAATTTTCTTTCGAAAGGAGATATTTTTCCATAATTGAGATAAATCTTCGTAAAAATTAGTTCTAAAACTAATGTGATAATAACCTCAATATAAAATTTGTTATTATACCTCCAATTTAAATTGTAATCAAAGATTATAACTATCCATATTGATATGAGTTTTAAATTACTAGAATGAGTTTATTTAGTAATAAAATAATAAATAAATAATATTTATAATTTGTAACAAAAAATTTCAATTATATTTAAAATAAATCAAAAATTCTCAACAGTTTTTTAATAATATAACTTTATTTTAAATTAGACTATAAAGTATAACAGAAATCAATATTCTCACAATATAGACACATAAAAATATCAATTTAACTATAAATATTTGAAAATGAAATTGGATTGATTTAATTTATTTAGTAATCAATGAAATGATTTAAGACTAAATTATAATCCTTTTCACCATTAAAATTATTATCAATTTCTTCAATTGATTTATTAAATAATATATAATCTTCAAATAAACCAGAAACTTTATCAATCTTCCAGCTAGGAACATAACCTCTAGGTTTGAATCCCAATAATGAAATAAGTTTTTGTTGTAAAGGTTCATATGCACTGATATAAAATTCACAATATCTAACATCATTATTCTTCATGAATTTATTCAATTTATCGAGAAAAACTGAAAACTCCTCTAGGAAAGAAATTTTATATTCGATTTTTATAATATTTTCATGTTGAGGGGTATAGAGAAATTTAAAATATGAATCTGAATTCTTAAAGAACATTTTTACACTTATATATCCATATTTATTGTTACTTCTTTCCAACTTATATTCTCTATTCAAATCTATTATTTTTTTTTTCTCTAAGTGTAGTTTTGGTTCTATACAATCTATCATAGTTAAGTCATATTTTAAGGAAGCATAAATAAAACTCTTCATAACTTCAATTATAATTTTCGGGGTTTTTTTGCTTCGATAATCTTTTAATGCTTTTCTGTCGTATGCAATTATTAAAAATTCAGACATAATCTGATTAGAAAAAATATCTTTATTTGGAAGAAGTCCTATTGGTTTAAGATGACATAAATATGTAATATGTTGTGATTTTATTCCACTAAGAAGTGATTCACCATACCATACTAATATCCGATCTTTATATTTTTTATACATATGTACGTATATAGATATATTAATATTTGTTATATCTAATTTTCCCCTGTATTTTTTATAAATAGCAAGACTCCTAACATATCCTTTTTTTGATTGAAAATCTAAATCGAATGAAATTGTTCCAACTACTTCATTTGCTTTACTTTTAAAAACAAATACACAACTATTTTTCGATATTATTAGATTCCTGACATTTTCAACATCTACCATCTCTAAAAAAGGATAGTTATTAAATGCATCATTTATTATTACTGTAATAATTTCAGCTTCTTCAGGTAAAGCATAATAAAAATATAATTCTTCTTTTTGGTTTTTTTCATCGCTATCTATATTAACGTCCTTAATCGGTTCTCCTACATTAGAGTTATATTTCATTATTTCTGAATAATATTCAATAAAGTCATCAATATAATTTGGAGCTAGATCCAAACTACTCAAATTAAAAAAATCTTTTTCCTTATTAATGTCAGACATTTCGATTTGCTTATCCAACCTAAAACCCCATAAGTCAATAAATAAATAAGAGAAAATTAGGCATATTAAACAGAAATTTTCTTCTTACCCTTTTTTAAAATTATCTAACCTTCCAGAAATATTATAAAAAACACTGTTTTTAAATTTATCTTTTATTTTAAGTTAAGATACAAAATAAAAAAAGGGAATATTTAAATTATTTTCCATAATGAATTAATACTATGGAAACAAAATCAATTGAATATCTGAAATTTATTAAATCCAGAAGGAGTATAAGGAATTTTATTTTTGAAGAAATTCATAAAGAAACAATAACACAAATACTTGAATGCGGTAGATGGGCACCATCAGGTCTTAATAATCAACCATGGAAAGTATGTGTTGTCAACCATCCAACTATAAAGAGAATGTTAGCAGAAAATACTAAATATGGTGAGATTATTGATAGTGCATCTTATAATATAGTTATTTTTCTTGATCAAAAAAAAGGATACAATAGAGTAAAAGATATTCAAGCAATTGGAGCTTTTATGGAGAATTTATTACTTGGGGCTCATGCTATGGGATTAGGGGCAGTATGGATTGGAGAAATATTAAATAACAAAGAGCAAATTAATGAAATGTTCAAATTAAATGACCAAGATTATGAATTAATGGGTGTTATTGCTATAGGTGTTTCAGATGACCAAAAAGAAGCTAAAGATCTAGAAGAACGCAATCGAAGAAGTCTAGATAATTTTGTTGATTGGTATTAACATTTTTATTGTATTTAATGAAATGATCGTTTTATTTAAAAGGAGATAATAAATTTCCTAACCAATAGTAAAAATCTAACCAGTAAGAATAGGTTAAAGATAAATATAAAAATGCGAACATAACTGCAAATATGAATCCAAACATTACATCCATGGGAAAGTGAACACCAAGTATTACTCTAGAAACTGCCATTATTATATCTAAAATAACAAAAACCAACAAAATTAACCAGATTTCAAAATGGAATGCAAAAATAAAACCAAAAAATAAGAAAAAGGTAACATGACCAGAAGGAAACGATCTCTTTTCTCTAATTAATTCATCTCCTTGTTCAACTCCTCTTTCTTTAAGTTTGATATAAGGTCGAGTTCGTCTTACTATTATATAACGGATTACTAAGTATAATAGTAAACTTTGTTCAAAACCTCCAGTCATTAAAATAAATAAATCATATTCTTTGGTAATAAATCCATATATTCCTATAATTATCCATAAGAAGCCCCAAATAAAGATATTTCCAAAGAAAGAGTAAATTTTCGCAAATAGAATAACTGCTTTTTTTCTTGAAAATTTACTTTCATAGAGGTCCAAAAATATTCGATTATCCCAATCCTCTATTTTCTTAATAATTACCTTTAAATTGGTCTCTACTGTCAAATCTATCTTATGATCTTATTATGTTTAATTTATATTCTATCAGTTTTGATTATAGGATTTTTTTATATATTTATATTTTTTCCAACGATTAATTAAATTAATACTATTACTATTATGGAACTGTTGATTTTTCTATGAATTTTGATCTGTTATTAAATTAATAGGTATTTGATTAACAAGTAGAATAAAATAGCCCTTTTTTAAATCTTCGATGTCTTAAGAGATTTTAATAATAAAAATAATTTAAATGATCTTATTAATTCCAATAAGTTATTTTTATCTCAACTACCAAATAGTGAATTACTTATGTTATTTATAGATAAATTAACACAAATAATCTAACATAATAAATTTAAATCAATTTTATTTATATGGAATTATTCTACTTTTTAATTGATTATGAAAAATCTGGATAAAGCTAGTGATTTTTATAATAAAGGTTTTTCTTGCTCCCAAGCAGTATTATCGACATACTGTGAAGAATTTGGTTTGAATAGAATATTAGCTTTAAAAATTTCTACTGGTTTTGGGGACGGTATGGCGAGGAAGGCCAAAACATGTGGAGCAATTACAGGAGCATTTATGGTATTAGGTCTTAAATATGGAAGAACCAATGAGGAAGATATAGATGCAAAAGAAAATACTTATTCTAAAATAGAAGATTTTACAAGAAAATTTATTGAAATAAATGGTTCCATAAAATGTAAAGATTTACTTAATTGTGACATAAGTACAAATGAAGGAAGAGAGTTTGCAAAAGAAAAAGGGCTTTTTGAGTTAGTTTGTCCCAAATTTGTTCGAGATTCTGTTAAAATTTTAGATACTATGTTATAATGTTAGAAAAATATTTTTTCTATATATAATCTATTCTCTAAAATAAATAAAAGCTATCTAGTTTTTGGAATTATTTTGTTTTTAAGAATATTAAAAAATAACTACTCGATCTTTTAATTATAATAAGATATTTTTTTCGTAGATAAATTTCGTTTTCTGTAAATTAACTTTATATATAATTCTAAAAAACCGGAGGTCAACTATTGCCTAAAAATCTTAAATTAATATTTAAAGAATTATGTGAAAATTTTTTCAAAATTAATAGGGATGTAGAAGCAATTATTGTTTCTGATGTAGATGGTTTAATAATATTTGGTGAAAAAAGAGAAAATATTGATATTGAAATCATTTCAGTTCTTACATCAATAGTTAATCCCGTTCTAGAAAGATTAAGAGATGAATTTGCCTTCCAACAATTTGGAACGGCGAGTTTCAATACTGAAGATCACAGATTATTGTTTATATCAGTAATTAAAGATATTACTATGAGTTTAGTAATTAATCCAATGGCCTCAATCGATAAAGTAACTTCTTATGCTTATTTTTTAGCGGAAAAAACAGCTCAATTTTTAACAGCTGAAGAAGATGAGATTGTCCAATTGGTAATTCCAAAATTCGAATATGAAACAAGAGAGATAGATAGATTGAACAATCAAATATATCAAACTAAATTAGAACATGGCAAAAAATATCGTTTTAAGTTCATTATTATTGGAGATAATGAAGTAGGTAAGACTTCTATTGTTCGGCGATTTACAGAAAATAGATTTTCTCACGATTATAGAGCAACACTAGGTCTAAATTTATTAACACACTCAATTAATTTTACAAATAACGAAATTGAGTTATATATTTGGGATATTGGAGCACAAAAATATTTTAAACCATTTCGGAAAACATATTATCGTGGTGCACAAGCTGTTTTTATTGTGTTTGACCTAACAAATATGAAATCTTTTAATAATATCATTGAATGGTATAATGAAATAGTTGATTTCGTCAAGAAGGAAGAGTTATCAGTTGTGATAGTAGGTAATAAATCTGATTTAAAAAACCAGAGGGTAATAGATTATGAAAAAGGAATTGAAATTACAAATCTTTTATATGAAAAGGGATTATTAAACTTATCTTATATAGAAACGAGCGCATTAACTGGAGAAAATATTAAAGAAGCTTTTCACTTAATTTCCTATAATCATATCATTAAAGATAAAGAATTTGAGGAAGAACTATTAAAAGATGATATTAGGTCTAAAATAAATTCAATAATTTCTTTAAAAAAGCAATTGACTATTTCATTTATCACAGAATACTATTATTGGAGTCTTGGATTGCAAATTTTAGCAGAAATTGCTTCAGAATTTAAAAGAATTTCTATAGAAGAAACAAAGAATCAACGTTTATATGAATATGAGAATGGTTTAGTAATAAAATATAATGTCTTTGATCACATAGAAGTTACTAATTCAGATGCGGTTTTCTGTATCTTTGACGCTAGAAATAAACAAAACATAGAAAGTAAATGGAAATTAATAACAAAACAACTAATTGAATCTATTGAAGCAAATAAAGTTATATTGATAGGAATTCGAGTTGATGAAAATACCAGTTGGTCCAATATTATGTATGAGTTTGATATTAATAAGTATTTAAAGAAGAAAACTTTATCACTTCTATTTGTAAAAATTGGAAAAAGGTATAGAATAGAAATATTCGACCAATTGAAAGTTATGTTTAATACTATTGAAAATACTTTATAAACCAGAAAAATAAATAAATAAAGTACTTAAAGTAAATAATTGCTTCTATTAGGAATTAAATTTTAAGAATTAAAAATCCATTCAAAATATTCAATTTCTTTTTTCTTTTTTCGTTAAATAAGGAGATGATGTTACCGTCCTCTTCCTCTTTTAGGACCCCCGCGTGCAAGTTTCCCTGCACAGGGCTCGCGCTCCAAGAACCCGTACACGTCACCGTGTTCCATTAGTTCATGCTTCTCACAATCCCTCCGAGACCGCCCAAGTCACCTCGGACTTCTCTATTGGAAATGATCACATCGGCGTTGTCTCACGCCAAGCTTTACCATGTCTTTTACTCCAATACTCATGTAAATTCGCATCAAAAGGACTATTATATCCTTTAACAGGTGTATACCGTCTTCCTGCCCGAAAAGAGCGGGTAAATAACAATACATTCTCTTTTCTTTCACCGAAAATCCATTTCTTATCTCCAATATTCATGAAATAACACCTCCGAATCCATAATTTTCCTTTTCTCGGATGACGTCGTAAGCACCACTGCCACAACATTTTCCAAATCCGATAGTCAATGTAATTAAACGTTTCCTTGGCGCTACTGTATACGTAATAGTTTGCCCAACCCCTAATAATCGGATTTAAATAGGAGATGAGTTCATCTGCTTTTACCTGCTTATTTCCTGAAATTACCATTTTAATGCCTTGTAGATGGCTTTTAATCGCCTTTTTAGACGGTTTTGCCAAGCACACACTTCTCGCTCGGTTGTGAAACTGTCGGATCGTGAATCCCAGAAAGTAAAAACCTTCATTTCGATGGATAATCTTGGTTTTAGCTTCATTCAACTTCATACCTCTTTCCTTAAGAAAGGCTCGAAGCTTAGGAAGCACGTAATCAACGATTCTCTCTCTTGATGGTGCTGTCACCACAAAATCGTCAGCATATCGAATTAAATTAAGCTTATAGTTCTCACCCCTTCTATTTGATGGTGTTGTATAGCTCCCCTTGGAGTTCTCCGCCCCAAAGAGCCTTTCCATTCCATCTAAGGCAATGTTAGCAAGCAAGGGACTTATAATTCCGCCCTGTGGCGTGCCTGATTTGGTTTGGAAGTATTTTCCAAACTCAATTATTCCCGATTCAAGCCATCTTCTCACCGTTTCCCGAAACACGGGAATTCTTTTAAGCAATGCATCATGATTAATATTATCAAAACACCCTGAAATGTCCGCATCTAAAATCCATTCACTCTTCTGTTGAACCCCTGAGATTCGAATGGAATTCCAGATTTGCCAAATTGCATCCATGCACCTGCGTCCCGGTCTGAAACCTTGTGAATGCGATTCAAACCGAGCCTCCCATTCAGGTTCCAATGCCAATTTCACGAGCATCTGCATGGCTCGATCCTTGACCGTTGGAATGCCTAAAGGACGCTTGTCTCCGCGATTCTTTGGAATGTATACTCTCCTGAGCGATTTACATTTATAACTGAAAATATTGGTTTGACAGATGTCATTTACCAATTCAGCTCGTTGATTCGAAGTAGTGTAAATCTTTCCGTCAATTCCCGGCGTGTTTTTGCCTTTATTTTCCTGCGTGACTCTTTTAACCGCCAAAAGTCGTGCAGAACGTGATCTGACAAGGAGGTTTTGAAGGTTTTTCACCCTCGCAAAGTCCTTCTCACGGGTTGCTCGAAAGATCCGTTCTTGAAGCCGTCTTACATGTCGGCGGGCTTTATCCCATTGGATATCATCCCACTCCACCACATGTCCCTTGTTCTGTTCAATGCTTTCACACATCGTCTAACTTCACCTCCGGTTAAGATTTTTCAATACTTTTCTTCCGTTGAGACCTGCTTAGGAAGTCAGCACCCTTTCGGGCGGGGTATCCCTGTAGTTCGCGCGTTACTACAGCCCTATCCATGCCATTACAGCATGGCATTCGCTTCTTCCAGCATCCTCTACCCACTAAACCATCCCCCTTCCTCACGGTCGGGATACCATTCCACCTGCGTGTATGGGGTTTGTTGGGTTTACCAAGTTCCCAATATCCGACGTTCAACAGAACCCTTAGGGAGATGCTTTCCCCCGGTTGCGCAATGGATGACAAAGGAATGAAAAAAAACCATTCCTACCCGGCAACTCACCATTTTGGTCTCGGCGTATCAGCTATATTTCGCCGATTTTTAATAACGAGGTTTATCGCATCTTCACTGTCGCAAGAATCAGGGGAAGTATCACTTCCCCTGTTCATCAGAACCCCGCGTGCGACTTTCATCGCACGGGGCTCAGTCCCCAAGTACTCAGTAACATGTCACCATGTCTCCTTTGAGGGATCCTCTCGGATACCTCCCGTGAGCTTCATGTCACCAATCCACCAACTATAGGAGAGAAGTCAATAAATTCACTAAACTAAACTCTATTCATCCATGCTCTTTGTTGCCGAATTCGCCAGTATTCTATTGCTTTTGGGTCGTATGGACTCGCATATATCCTGACCTTAGGTCGCTTCCACCATTGAACTGTTAAATTATATGGTACTATCAGATGAACTCCTTGATAAGAGAACACCCAATTAATATTACCAATCGTCATCCAATAGTGGTCCCGAATCCATTTTCGACCCCTTTTTCTAGGATGCCGTTTCTTAGCCCATGACCACATCAATTCCCAAAGTCTATAGGATAAATAGGAAAATGCTTTATGAGCATTACTCCATCTAAAATAATTGCAAAAACCTCTAATGCGCCTATTTAGACCTTTAATTATGTCCTTTACGTCCACATTCCAATTGAGTTTTAAATATACCTTCAAATTTCTTATGAAGCGATCCAGTCTTTCCCGACTTGGGGAGTAAATCGACTCTTTAATAGTACCATCTCGACGGTAAAATCTTCTAAAATGAAATCCTAGAAATTTAAATCCGTCAGATACATTTACTATACGAGTCTTTCCCTCATTAAGACTTAGACCTACTTTAAAGAGAAAGTCTTTCACCTTAGGGATTATATAATTTACAATAACTTCCCTTGATGGTGCAAGGATAATAAAGTCATCAGCATATCGAAAAAATGCTACATTCTTATCCTGGCCTCCTCGTACAGATGGCTTTTTGTAATTACCCGTTCGAGTATATATCCCGAACTGTCGCTCAAGACCATCCAAGGCAATGTTTGCCAAAAGAGGGCTAATTACACCGCCTTGAGGAGTACCCTTTTCTGTCTTTTCAAAGCCAATCCCACTAATCGCTCCACATTTCAACCATGCTCTAATTATCTTTTTAAATGAACTTCCATTGAGCTTTGTCAATAGAGCTTCATGATCAATATTATCAAAGCAG
This sequence comes from uncultured archaeon, assembly GCA_964525635.1. GTDB lineage: Archaea > Asgardarchaeota > Lokiarchaeia > Sigyniarchaeales > SOKP01 > JAFGOA01. Next base: position 12,200 of record CAZGJX010000058.1, on the reverse strand, counting down.
TTTGAAATATCGGCATCAAAAACCCATCCTGGATGAGGTTTGCGTCCCTTATAAGACCTTATTGTAGTCCAGATATGATAAACCGCATCAATTGCAGATCTACCAGGTCGAAACCCAAAGCTATGGGGTTCAAACTTAGCTTCCCATTCCGGATCCATTGCCAGCAAGATTAATGCCTGCATGGCGCGGTCTCGAATTGTTGGAATTCCCAGTTTCCTTTTACCTCCACTTGGTTTCGGGATCCATACAATTTTCACTGGATTAGGTTTATATTTCTTGAGTTTTAAACTTTCCACGAGCTCCAATTTCTTTTTGGTTGTCTTGTAAAGGCAACCATCCATACCGGGTGTACTTCTCCCGGAGTTAACCTCAGTAGTGAGATATACAACCCATAACCTCGCAGAAAGCGACTTTACCAGTAACTTTTGGAACTGATTCACAGCTCTAAAGTCACCTTTCTGAGTATCTCGGAAAATCTTTTGTTGTAATATTTCGACCTGATGCTTGACCTGGGTCCAATTCACTCGGTCCCATTCAACTTGCACCTGCTGGTTGGTCCGTACAAAACCTTTCATTTTGTCTCACGTCCTCCTTCCATTAGAAATATTCCTATAATTTCATTTCCGTTGAGTTCAGAGGCAGTCAGCCACCTTTTGGTTGGGTATATACCCTATCCTCCATATTACCGGAGTCTTTCGCTTCCGCCTCATCTCTATCTCCCTACACCTTTGCGCGTGGAGACTTTACAGAGTTCTATCATATGGATAATTACTGAACCCTTAGGTACCTGCTCTACCCCGGACGCCATTAGTTAGATAAACATGTAAGGGAAAACTACATGTTCTCAGCGTCATTACCTTCTTTTGGTTCGGCTGCGTATCAACCCTTTTTCACAGCCTAGCCTTCACGAGGCTTTAAGCACAGGTTCACTTTCGTTTACCTTAGGTTCATTTGGCTAGCCCTATCTGCTTGAAGGGTTAGCAGAATCGGTACATTGCTGTGCATGCTTTAGATCCCATACCTTTTGGGTATGAGTCCGCACAACTGCCACTCATGTTCTAACTCCACGGCCTTTCGGATTCCATATGAAAGCTTTCTCCGCCGCATTTTCCCATAGGTTCCTTGGCTAGTCTTTCTAGACCACTTTATAGCTAAGTGCAGAAAGTACATTGTCTCCAGAGCTTCACACATCATCATTACTAATGATGCATGTTTGGATAGCCATTATCAGTCATCTTGATACCAGTTTTTGAAAATTACCTTTTTACATACTCTTTTTCAAGTCCTGTATTCGGACATCAGACTTACTTGTCGCACTTTTTTCTTTAAATATAATAGGTAGGATCAACAAATCTATTTTTCATATTATTATTTATTATGTAGAATTGACAAGAAATTATTCTCTCAAACCATTATTATTTATGTTTTCCTAATATTCCTTTTATAATGCTAGACTATGTATGATCAACAATATGGTGATTAAATTCATAAAGATTTCTATAGTATAATAATAGTATGTAGAACCAACAATATCTATAAATAATGGTCTATATTAATTTTATATAGAATTTTATTTTTATTAAAAATAAATAGAGAATTTTTTTAAAAAAATAATGCAAAAATAAATGAGGTGTGAAATAAATGAATATTGAAGAAAAAATTCCTGGCTTTTCAGAACAAAGTTTAAGAAAGATTGCTGCTCAAAAGATTAAATATAGGTTATTTTTGAGAATTCATATTTTATTATTTATAATGATAAATACATTCTTTTTTATTCTAAATTTTACTAAAAATTTTACTAGTATGCCAAGATATTATTTTGATCGGATTTATTGGTTTCAATTTCCATTATTCAGTTGGTTTATAGGATTAAGTGTACATGCAACTTGTTATTATTGCTATGCTTATGGTGTTTATCCTATAATGAAAAGGATTGCATTTGTTCATCTTGTAGCATATTTGACAGTTATGTTATTTTTATTTATGATAGATTTTAATATTATGGGTTTGAAATATTCTATTGAACCTATGCCTGATGAATGGCTTTATATATCTTTTTATATTGAATGGGCTCATATTGTTGCTATTATTTGGGGATTTCCAATGATTATACATGTAGTTTTAACTCTTATATACAGTTCTGTAAAATTTAGTAAAGATGGTAATATAAAAAACAGAAAAGAAAGAACCATTGATAAAGAGATTGATAAAATGAAAAGAAAGATTGGAGTTCAATGATTCTAAGGGTGATTTACAAATGTGGCTAAATAAATTTCTTGATGTGGAAGAAGGTATTGAAGCATTAATTCCTAAGATAGAAAAAGATATATTCAAAAAAATCAAGAAAAAAAAGTTAACACCCTTGGAGTTCACAGTATTAGAAGCAATCTTCAATGTAAAAACAATTTCTGGATATGATTTAATAGAGATTCTAAATAATCAATTTGCTAAAACATGGGAAGCAAAATCAGGAACTATATATCCTATTCTAAATAAATTAGTGACTAATGGATATTTAACTTCAAGAAAAATAAAAAGTCCAATTGGACCGTTAAAAAACGTCTATTCTTTGACAGATGCTGGTACACAAATCGTAAAATTTAAAGTAAGTGAAAATTTTATTGAACAATTGCAATTTATGGAGAATTTTATTGGGGAACTGTCCTTATCTTTCATTAAATCCTTTCCAGATGAACTATTAGATGAAAAGACAACGATTGTAAAAGATTTGCTAAAGGATATGTTTCAAAATATCAAGAATAAGATTCCAACAAATATTAAATTTGCACGGTTTTGTCCTGAGTGTGGTTCAAAAATACATGATAAAGGAGCGGAATTTTGTGCTTTTTGTGGCGCAGATTTACGTAATAAAATCTAAAATCTAATTTTATTATTTTCTTTCTTTTAGGAATATAAATATAATTATCATAAATAATAAATTTGAAAACCTGTTCTTTAAATTATAAAGAAATAATTATTCAAAATTATTCTTTTATTCTGATTGAAAATCAGCAATAGACAAAAATAAAGGAAAAGAAATTGTCAAAAAATCTCAGTTTATTTTTTAAAGAATTATGTGAAAATTTCTTTAAGATTAATGATGATACTGAACAAATAATATTATACAGTAGAAATAATCAAATAATCTCTGAAGAAAAAAGGGAAGAGATTAAAGATGATGCAACTGTTGATTATTCGTCTCTTGTGAAACATATTTTAGCTGTAATAATTGAAGAGTTTGAATTTAACAAATTTGGTACTGCTGTATATGAAAATAAAAATAATACAATAATATTTATTTCTATTAATAAAGATATTGCCTTATGTATAATTACTAAATCATATGCATCAATCGATAAAGTTAATGCATATGCTTATTTTTTAGCTGAAAAAATAGCCCAAATTTTATATATGAATGAAGGAGATATTATTGAATTATCAATTCCTAAATTTGATTTTGATATAAAAAATAAGGAAATATTGAAAAACCAAATATACGAATCAAGACCAGATTTAGGTAAGAATTATAGATATAAATTCATAATTATTGGCGATGCTGGAGTAGGTAAAACATCCATTGTACGACGTTTTACGGAAAATAAATTTACTCATGATTATCGAGCAACAATTGGTCTAAATATCGTATCTCATAATATGACTTTTTTTGGTAATGAACTAGATATAGCTATATGGGATCTGGGAGCACAAAAAGATTATGAAAAAGTTCGAAAAACTTATTATCAAAATAGCCAAGCTGTTTTTATCGTATTTGATTTAACTAATAGAGAAACATATGATAATGTCATTAATTGGTATAATGAATTAAATGACTTTATAGATACAGATCATCTTTCAGTTGTTGTTATAGGTAATAAATTAGATTTAAAGGAATCAAGAAAAGTTGAATATCAAGAAGGAGTAGAAATTACAAAAAAATTATCAACTAAAGGTATTTCAACTATTTCTTACATAGAAACAAGTGCTTTATCTGGTGATAATATTATTGATGCTTTTAGATTAATTTCATATCATTACATTCTCAAAAATAAAGAATTTGAGGAAAAAATATCAAAGAATGAAATTTATGAGATTTTGAAATTAATACTTACTTTGGAAAAGAAACTAACAATTTCATTCATAACTGAGAATAAAATATGGAGTCCAGGATTACAAATTTTAGCAAAAATTGCTGGTAATCAAAATTTAGCTTATACTAAGGAAGAATCTAATTACCTCATCTATGAATATAAAAATGGATTAATTCTAAAAAATTATTTTTTAGAAAATATAGAAATTGATGATTCTGATGCTGTATTTTGTTTATTTGATGCACGAAATAGAAAAGATTTAGATTCAAAATGGAAAAAGGCAATATTAACTGTTTTAGAACAGATTAAAGAGAAAAAAGTTGTATTAATAGGATTTCAAATTGATGAAAATACTGATTGGTCGAATTTCATGAGAGATTTTAATATTAACGACTTTATAGAAAAAAAAAAGATATCTCTTCTGTCATTTAGGATAGGTGAGAATTATAGAATGGAAATCTATGAAAAATTAAAATTGATGTTTAATTCAATCGAAAACACTCTATAATAAAATTTCGTAATATATATAATTTTCTTTTTTTTCATATGATAATTGAGGAAAAGTATAAAAATGTATATTTTTATTAGATTTATAGTTAAATTTTATTTAACAAAGACAAAGACCTTTGATATTATCATTTTTAAATATGAGTAATAGATAATTTTAGAGATCAATTTAGGAGTAATGGAATTCTTTTCATTAATAACTCCACAATTACATTTTAAAATTAAATATAAAAATATACATAAAAATTGAATGAAGATGAGTGATAACAATATATTACTAAATAAAGAAGATTATGACATAGGGAATGTTATAATTGCTTGCCCAATTTGTAAAGCAAGTAAATTTATTCATATTCCAAGAGATATATTAAAACCAAAAGGTTTGACAACAATATCAATCCCAAAAGATTCAATCTGTAATCATCAATTCCAACTATATATAGATAATAATTTAAAGGTACGTGGATATCAGAAAGTTGATTTTGAACTAATAGATGGAATAAAAGAAACAAATTTTAATTGTCAATTATGTAATGCTAAAATTAGATTTCGAATTGATGATGAAAATTCATATCTTGAAAATATTTCGCGTAATATTTTTTTTGGAAAAGAATTTTTACTTTATAAAGTTGCTCATTATTTTAAAAATGAGTTACATATTAATAACGTTTTTGTAGATAAAACTGGAAGATATTATGATCAATTAAGTTCAAGTAAAATAAAATTAGAGGAATATACAAATAAAGAACTGGGTACGACTCAACAATTTTATAGATATTCTGGATTAACACATGAAACTTTAAAAGAACATACTATCTTTAATCTATTTATCATCTTTAATATTTCAGACCATTGGATCTATGATATGGTATGTATTCCTTCAATAAATGCAATTCAATTAACTTCTCTATTATATGAAAAAATCCAAGAGGCTAAAAAGGTATATTCAGAAGTACAAAAATATCTAAAGATTTCAGTAGCAGATCAAGAGTTTCAATTGAGAGTTTTAAATTCAAATATAATTTGTTATAAATTAACAAATGATAACAATCTTTATTGGGTAAATCCGTTGATGGAAAAATTAACCCAAAAAAGTCATAGTTTAGATTATTTAATTTCTAAATGTCCAAGAATTTTAACTATTAATGAATATTTTAATGAAAAAGAAATTACTCTTGATAAAATACCTGTAATTCAGAGATTAATTGATGATGATTTATTATATTCAAAAATTCAAATAAAATACAAAGAGAGACTTCCTCGGATTATAGATCGATTAACTTCAGCATTTAAGATAGAAAGAGAAATCTTAGAGGAATTTTTCAACCAAGAGATGAGTTTAATTGATTTTTTAAACAAAAGAGGAATTTTAAGTCAATTAGAACAATTTATCGAAATTTATGATTTTATCAACAGAAGAAAACTATTTGAATAATTAAAGAACTGAACTAAATGAATTGATTGTGTGGATTTTGTATAAAAATAATAGTTGTTATTAGTCCCAAGATAATAAAAAAAAAAAAGAATAAGTAAATTAATATCTGGTGTGTTGAAATTCTGAAATATTAACCTTCTCAAATTAAATCTTTGAGTTATTTTGTAAACTTAAAGCATGTTACGGGTGTTGCGGTTTTTATATCTTTTCCACCCGCTTCATTAATGAATTCTAAGAACTCTTTTTTAGTAAAGAACCCCTGTGCACCCTTTATTGTTCTAATATGGAGGTCTATATATTTATTTGCAAAAGGTATAAGTACTTGACTTCCGAAGATTAAACCCCCTGGTTTGGTCACTCTAACTATCTCCTTTAATCCTGCCAGCGAATCTGTCCAGTGAAGAACTTGTGAGATATATACGATATCAAAAGTATTATCCTCGAAAGGCATATCCGTAACGGAGCCCAATTCAAATTTTTTTGGAAAATAAGGGCGTAATGATTCGATTTGGTCTTTACTATAATTCAAATGCGTTTTTAAGCGCAGTTCAAATTCGTTTTTAGCAATATCTAAGAATTCCTCATTAGGGTCAAGAGCGAAGATTTCCATTTTGGTTCCTGGATAAAAGCATTTCTTTTTTTCATAGTAGCTCCAGATTAATGTAGTACCGAAGCCATTTCCACAACCGACATCAAGTAATTTACCTTTATAATTTAGAGCCTTGGAAAATATAAAAGATGATCTTCTTTGAATTTCGTACATCTTGAGGCTTAATGTGTCATCCCAATTAAATAATTCAAAACCTTCAGAAAAACTCGGATAATCCCCTTTTAATCGCCTTGGAATCGCTTTAGCAAAACTAGTTAAAACATCGACAGCAGATTCATTAAATACTTGAGGTATCGCCCCGTTTCCCTTAACTTCACCTATAGTTTGGTATTTAGACATTTTTTTATTAACCATATTATCCTCGGTTAAAATATCTAAGATGTCTTGAAGAAATATACTATCTGTATAACCAAAGTTTTCAGTAATCTCATCTATAGTTCTTGGAGCGGTAAGATAATTAAACCAATCCTCACCTTCTTCACCTAAGACACTAATTACATTACCTTTATAAAAGTTATATATATCACGGCTTATTTTCTTTAAAGAACCTCCAAGTTTTAAAACTGTACCTGTCATATATAAATATGTTTTTAATTTCTCAAACATATAATCACCTTTTTTCTGACTTTTGGTGAATAATAATTTAAAATATCTCATATAAAAATATTTTTAAAAAATACAATTTCCTCTTGACTAGTTCATTTAATTATTTATTTTGAATATTTTATAAACGAATTTGGAAAAATTAGAAAAAAAAATTAATAGTATTATAAAATTGTTTTCAGATTAATTTTTTGAATTATAAGAAAAAAAGATGGGATGATTTTCTTAAGAAATATGTGATAAAAAAAGTTGTCTTATCACTAACTTTGAGTATATCTTATATGGCCTTCTTCTCTACTTATTTTTTGTCAACCAATAGTACCAATAATTGTTCCTTTTTCTGTAATTGCGATATATATTTTCATTATTTTTAGTTTTTCTTTAACCCATTCCTCAGATAATGTTGTATCTTTAAATGCTTTAGGAGTATAAAAATCATGATATTTTATAAAAGATGAAAAAATACATTATGGATACCTTTGACGTGCTTCTCTGAAGCAGGAATTATAATATAATCTTTTTCCATTCTTAAAATAATCTCATTATAATAAAATCTTAATTCTATAACTTAAAATATAATTTTATCTTTTATTTTTTTCTTGTTTTTAATTTTCCATTAAATATATGAAAAATCCTGCATTTGATTTCTAAATGAGTGAACAATATGAAAATACATTTGTTATAGGAATAATTGGAGAAAATTTTGAGCAGAATAATCTAATCGGACAAGCTTTTGGTGCTCCAGGTACAAAATCAGATATTCAATTTTATAATCGATTAGATTCAAAATTAAATCAAGTATTTTGTGCATTAGCTCCTGTTAATTATCCTGAAAAGATAAAACCATTCTTACAAACTTTAGAATTATCTGATATCCATATTCTAGTTATTGATCTAGAAATTGGTTTAAATTCTGTAATTGGAGAATCTCTAATTGGATTAGATATATTTCATCAACTCTATAATTCAGAGCCATTGATTGTTATAACAAATATTACTGATAAAAATAGCTGGAAATTAGTAGAAATAAAAGAAAAACTAATGAAAATACTTTTAACAACAGATATTAAGAATACAGAAATATTTTTATTAAAAACTAAAGATGATTATGAAACACTTAAGAAAAAAGTAATAGAAATTGGCATTGAGTTTAATAAAATACACAATGAGAACTCTCACTATATTAAAATTTTAATAGACCATTCTTTTCCCGTTAAAGGTATTGGTACAGTTATATTAGGATTAATAAAAAAAGGGGATTTAAATGCTGGACAAATGCTTGAATTAATTGGCTCAGAGGGACCTGAAAAGAAATTAATTATTAGAAGTATTCAAAAACATGATAGAGATTTTAAAGATGCTTATAGAGGGGATAGAGTTGGGCTATCATTAAAAGGAAATATAAATGCTAATGAAATAAGTAGAGATAATCTTTTGGTATCACAGGGAAGTTTTAAATATGAAAAAGAGATCTGGGCAGATACATATATTAATCAATTTTATAACCCAAAAGGAAATAAGATTAGTTCTAAAGATGGAATTCAATATACTGCGTTGATTGACTTAAAAACTTCTCCTTTCAAAATTGTTGAGGGAGATGAAATTTCTCCTGGAAAAATTGGAAAAATCAAAATTAGATTTGAGAAAAAGATGTATCACGATCAAACTGGTTTAAAAGGATTAATATTTGATAGTAACAAATTTCAGAATAAGAATCGGATTATTGGTTATTTTAAACAAGTATAATTTTTTTTAATATAATATCCTAATCATATCGTGATATAACCTTCTAATCGTAAAAGGGTTATTTCACGATCTTTATTCATGAAATGTTCATGAAGTGAAAAAAAACACTCAATAAAAACTTTGATTTTAAGAGTTATAATAAAGAAAAATCGAAATTTTGAAAATGGAGAATTTAATCTGGTAATTACTAATCTCTCCATTTTTTCCAAAAATTTATTAGTAAAAAAAAAAGATTTTTAAAGATATATCAATTAACTGAATTTTCTTTAATTATTTAATATGATACTATTAAATAATCAATTAACACTTCTCCAGGATACCAATATTCTAGATTTTTAAATTGTACGCTTTCTAAAATCATTTCATCAGGAAATTTGAATGAATATAATCCATAACTAGTCCACCAAACCGTATATACAACTGTTGTATCTGCTCCTTCAAACTTCCCAGTTAAGATAATATCTAAAGTACCATATCCATGAAACTGGTAATATATTCGTATTCTATTGGGATTCCAAATTGAATTATCTAATTGGGGGAAATAGATCTTGAAGTTAATTTCATATGTAATACCACCACACAGACCGGAAATTTCAAGGTAATCGTCATCATAGGGGGCTCTAAAGCTATCTATTGTAAATCCATCTCCATCCCAGCCCTTATAGATTTTAACACTTGTAGGATAACCCCAGGAAGCAGCCATGACATTAGAGCTTAATCCTGTGAAAACTATGATAGTTAAAGATAGACTCAATAAGATATATTTAATGGTTTTTTTTCTATTAATTGATTTTTTAAATTCATTTTTTATCATTTTAAAAGTAATATTCTCCTTTTTTTTTTATTTTTGATATTAGATAAAATACTCTTATTTTACATATATAAAGGTATATGGGAAGAAACTGAATAATAAATATGATCTTTTTTAGTAATTATCGTGTAGGTGTTTCATGATCTTATTTCATGAAATCTTCATGAAGTGAAAAAGAAATAAGGTACCTTTTATTATTATTCTAAACAATAATATAGAATCATTATATTGTATATCAATATATTCTGTAAAATTTCTTATTTTTCTATTAGGAAAATAAATATCCTCTCCGTTGATAATTATTTCTTTTCTTGAGTATTCAAGATAAATAACTACAAATATATTTCATAAAAGTAGAATTATTATAAAAAAAAATATTAAACATATCCTTAACTCCTATTAAATAACTTATTAATAATTAAAAAAAAGTCATATATAGTATTATTAGAATTATATAAAAAAGGACTAAAGTGAAGTACATCAGTAATAGAATTTTTTTTTTACATTTTGCTAAATTAATGTTAGTTTCTATCTTTTCTCTTCTTATATCCATTATTGTTTTTTTTATTAATTTTCATTATCCTAGTAATTTCTTTTCTAATATTCTATTGATTTTTATTATAATTTGTTTTGGAATTTCTACACCCTTAGCTTTTTTCCCTCCACAATCAAGAATAGCAGATAAAAAAGGTAAAAATAAAAGATTTTTAATAAAACATTCTGCTAAATTTTTCTTAATTACTATTATTGCTTTCTTTATTTCTGTTATTTTTTTTTCAACTTCCATTTATTACTCCAATTCTCTTCTACTTATACTAGGATTTGATTTTACATTCTGTTCTTTATTTTCTGTATTGTTTGCACTAGTAGATCCACGAAAAAAGAAATGGTGGAGGATAAGGAAAAAGGTAGATAAGAAAGAGTTAGATGATATATTGAATGATTTATAAATCTATCCTTATGTACTAGTTTGATTAAATGCAGACAAATAAAAATCAATAAGTCTTAAAATGTGAAAATAAAGCAATAAAGAATAAGCGAGAATTCTTAGATTCATTAAAATCATCTTAGAAACTTTAAATTTCTTTATATTTAATTTACTTTTTTTTTAAAATTCTTTTATATAATTTTTCAACCTTTTTCATAAAATGTTCATAAAGTGAAAAAAAGAGTTAATGGACTTTATTGGTTAGTATTTAATTACTACCCTTATTTTAATATATTTAGTAGTCAATTTTTTTCCATATGTATTTATAAATAAGAGTTGCTTCTTTATTATTAAAAAAAGGTGGAGAATTTAATAAAGTCCTTAAATTATGATTATTCCGAATTCTTCTGCTAAAATTAATAATAAATCTAAATATCCTTATTATAGTGTTAAATTTAATTATTCTACAGAATATAGAGATAATATTTCAACTTGGAAACAAATTATAACAATTCTAATAATCATAAATATATTTATTTATCCTGTTTTTTTAATAGGAGGACTTAGTGAATCTGGTTACTCAGATGTAGTGTACAGTGATGAACATGGTTGGGCGCAACCGTTTATCGAAAATACTCCAGTAAACATTTCTTTAACGAATTCGAATATTTTATACATATTAGATATACCACATGATAAGAAATATATTCCTTTTTATGTTGAAGCCAATTATACATTATATAATGGTAATTCTGAAAATAAGAATATTAATTTAATATCTCCTTTTCCAAGTTTTTTTCAAGATGATTATAATACAACATTAATAATAAATGATGAGCTAATTCCATATAATTATAGTAATTTAATTTATAATGAAAATCATTATTCATATATTCATTTTAATTATTTATTTCCTTTGGGTTATGAAGGATACACTTCTATAGTCTGCAATATAACAATCCCCAAAAATAAATCAATAACTATAACTTTTAGATTGGAATCTGTAGTTCTCCCTCAATATGACCTTCCAAATTATTCTTATTATATTAAATATCTTCTCTTTACAGATGAGAATTGGGATTTATTACCGACTTCGGTCTCAATAAATTTTCAAATATATGGAAAATATCCGGATTATAAATAACCTTCTTCTAATTGTACTGTTATTGATCATTTATATTATAGAGACTATCTCTGGAAATGGGAAAATGAAATAATTGATACATGATATATAGAATTAAATTTTCATTGGATTGAAGAATTTAATTATTATAGTTTTTTTATGATATTTGGTCCATTAATTTCATTATCAATATTGATTATCATACGAATTATTTTAAGTATTAGATGAATTGATACAAATTATTAGATAAATTAGTTGCTAAATTAAACAATATCTTTTTTATATTTTTACTGTTTACTTGACTTTCAAAGTTATTTTATATAATGAGATGTAATTGACTCTAACTAAA
>CAZGJX010000057.1:17880-26083 GCA_964525635.1 uncultured archaeon | reverse complement strand
ATCATTTGAAAAGGTAATAAAATGTTTTCTTAACTTAATGACATTGCTGTTTAGGCGGTGTTAGTTCACCATTATACTCTTATTAATTTAAATTACAAAAATATATCTAATATTTTTAAAGTGTAAGATTAATATAATAGTTAGGGCTATTTAATTTCAAAATTAAAATGTTTTAATTATGTCAGAAGTATGGCTTGAATTAATGATTTTGCAAGCAATAATTGGATATACATTCGTTATTGCAAATGATTTCATAGGAATTTATAACATCAGAGATTTAAATTTAATGAAAGGCGATTTTACAATTGTAAAGGCACATAAATGGTTTGGTAGAATTGAAACAATATTATTTTATGCTATCACAATCCAATGTTTATATACATTCACAGGATTTGTCATAGATAATAATCCATTGGTTTATACTCCTTCAGGTTCATGGACTCATACATGGTTTGGAGGATTTATAGCATTTATATTAGTAACAACAAAAGTAGTAATAGCTAAATTTAAAAAAAATGCGATCTATAAATACGGTCATATTTTAGGACCAATAGGCGTACTTGGATGGAGCATATCTTTTTGGACAAGTATATATAATTTTTATTTTGTTGTATATCCTGGTTTTTCAAGACCAGTTTATATTATACCAGCTAGTTTTTTATGGGCTGGAATCACACCGATAATATTAGGGGCATGCTTATTTCTTATTGTATTACTTAGAAGACGTGAATTCATTAAAGAAAGGAAAAGGTTTTCTTTTAATCAAATTGCATTTATCTTGCATGGAATAACCTTTGGATATGAGAGATCTGCTAAAGAATTACTCGGTACTCCTGCACTTTTTAAATATGTAATTCCAGAGACCTATGAATTTATTGAAAAAATGATGACTATGTCTGGATTTGATATGAAAAAATTGAAAACCATGAGCTTAAATGATGCCATGAAAGAATTTTCTAAAATGGCAGAGAATATTGGAATGGCTGAAAAAATTAAAATTAAATGGGAATCTGAAGATACCTTTGTAGTTGAATCAATTAATTGTTCAACAGCTCGAGTTAGAAGTGTCATGACAGAACAAGAATTAGAAGATGTAATATGTCCTTGGGCATTATTCACCGCTTCAATTGTAAATAACCTCACAGGAAAAGAATTAAAAATAGAACCTTCTTCATTTAATGAAATTGGTGCCATCTCAAGATTGAAAATCATTGATAAAAAGGAAGAGTAATTATAATATTGTTCATAAAATAATTTCTATTTTAAAGAAGATCTACTAAGATACAATAAAACTATATTTTTTTCATTTTCTTGTTTTTATATTTGTTCTCTGAACCCCAATTTCCCTATTTGAGGGTATTGGTTTTCCACAATTAGCTTTCCGTGTCTCATTTGCCTTCAATTCCTTTTCTAAGATTTTTTCCAATTCATCATCAGAAATATCATTATTATTTTTCATATAATATCAAGTACAATTTTAATATTTAAAAATTAAGATTTTAAAAAATTATAATATGAATATATTTATTTATTCTGACTTCTCTTTTATATATTTCAAAACCATTGTTTCTTTTTCAACAGGACGTCTTTCAATAATTGGTATAAATTTCTGAGTATGTTTCTGATAAAAATCCGGACTTAAGTATAAATTACAATAACATGCATCATATTCCTCGATATCTGGAGGAGCATAATCACATGGACAAATAAGATCCCGATCCAAATCTCTTTTCCCACTAGTAAATCTACATGGGCATGATTGATATCCATATTTTTTCTTATTTTCTATTAATCCTTCTAATAAATCATCTAAAGTTTCTTTATCTTTTTGTAAAATCCAACCATTAATATCACAAATTTTCTTACAATAATTTAACATTCCTTCTTTACTATTCATGTGAAAGCTCATTTTCATCATCTCATGATTCTAAAATTTCATCATATTTTTTTGGATCATATCCTATAATATATTTACCATCACAGACAACAAATGGATATGAGATTCTTGTGTCAAAATTATCTTTTAGAAACTCAAGGATTTTAGCTTTATCAGTAGCACTCACCTGATCAACATCAATATACCTATACTTGATATTTTTCTCATTTAGATATCGTTTGCATTTTTTACACCATTGACATGTTGATAAAGTAAAAGTTATAATATCTTTGGAATCATGTTTTCCTTCAACAAGTTTGGATAGTTCTTCTATATGGTCTGGTAATCTTTTTTTTTCCAAGTTTTAACTCACTTATTTTATATTTAAATTTATTTAGTAAATTTCAATTATTTTGTTATTGGGAAACTATACAATTAATTATATCTAATCTTTATAAATTATTTAAATTCATTTTTATTTCAATTAAAAATTATGTTATTTTAATTTTAAAGTTATAAAATAAAAATTTATATGAACCAAGTCTCTTCTGTTTAAATGAGAATGACACAAGAAGAAATATTATGTATCTCTTATTTTGATGCAATTATAGGGCCAAATACTTTCTATTGTAATGAAAATATCTCTGATAAGAGAGATTTCCCAAATCTTCAAAGAATTATAGAATTTAATGATGAGGAGGGTACATTTATTTTTGCTCATAGAAAATTTCAATCTATTCATAAAATATTCTATGTCCCAAATGAACTAGCAAGAGGTGGGAAAGATTTAGTTATGATCTCTTATATGATTCGTGCTGCTTATTTCAAGAAAGAAATTTCAGATGTATTCATGTATCTTGACTCAAAAACTCCTTTTTTAGAAGAATTTGCCAAAAAAATTTCGGAATTAGAAGAATTCCCCGTAATCCTTCATAAAAATAAAAATATTAATGGGGAGAATAATCTATTATATTTAGGAAGCGAACTTTTACGATCAGAATTTTTACAAATATACAGAAATACATTTAATAAAATCTCTCTCAGAAATGGTGAAAGTTCATTAAAAAATATTGATGACGATATTAAAAAAATTTTTATATATGGATCTCAAAACGTTGGGAAAACACCATTTCTAAGAACTGCTGAAATTATCCAATTTTACAAACAAGAAAAGTTAGATCTTTCTACAAAGCTTCTTGAAGTAATAATTGATAATATGGAAATAGTATATGAAGAATGTCTCAATAAGGATTTTGACTGTGATCAATGTGGTAAAAACAACAGATGTATTAAAAAAGCTCAAGGATTTATATTAATCTTTAATGTTTCTGATAAAAAATCAATAATCGAAGCAAAAAAAAAATTTGATATTATCACTAACCATTATTATAATCATGAACCAGTAAATTCTATCCCCATTTTAATTATTGGTAATAAATTAAAACAAGAAGAATATATTTCCCAAGATGAAATTTACAAATCTTTTATAATTGAAGATATAGATAATCCTTTAATGAATTTAAAATATTTCTCTGTTGATTTACTAGGTGATGATAAAAAAACAGGTCAAGCATTAAGATGGCTTGTAAAAAATATAATTTAAAAGAATTTCAATATAATTGAAGAATTGATTTCTATAAAATTATATTAGAGTTCTATTATTTATTATATATTAGATAGACTTTTCTTGATATAATTGATTAAATAATGATAATTAAAAGAATAAAAGGAAATATGGAATCTCATAGAAATATAATAGATGAAAAAAAAAATGAAAAAAACTTTTCAAATATTGATTGGAAACTTAATTTTGATATCATTAATACTCTCTATTAATTCAACAAATTATCTAATCAATACAAATCAAATAAAAACTGCTGCAGCAGGGGATGTTTGGACCAGTTCTGGTGGTACTCAATTGATAAATAGTACATTTAATATTTACATCTACGTAGATACAGGATCTCAAAAATTAGCAACATTTGGAATTGAAATAGAATGGAATCAAAGTGTAATTGAAGTATTAAATGAAGAAGAGGGAGTGCAAGAAGGATCTACTATATTTACGCTTATAAAGAATGTAGATAATTCCACAAGTTATATGAATATAGCGGGGGTTAATATCATTGGAAAAGGTCCAAGCTCAAATCTCCAAATATTAACAATATCATGGAGAGCAATAAGCATCGATGAAAGTATATTAGATATTACTGTTAATAATTTAAGTGATGAGAATACCAATCCAATAGGTATGCTTAATGGTATTGATGGTAATGTAGAAGTAGTTCTTGAAAAGCATAAGTTTAGTGATTGAATTCCTGGATATGATTTTTTAATAGTCTTTTTAACTATCTTTACTACAATTGGATTAATTCTTAATTTAAAATTTAAAAGAAGATAATGCTTTTTCCTTATCTATCTAAATCATTGGAGATAATATAATCTAAATTTAAAAATTTAATTTTTTGCATAGAATTGGTCATATTCTTTATTAAAAAAGTGATTTCTTAAATTTTAGATTAACATTAAATTCACAATTAGAAAGGAAATTATAAAAATAGTTAGTATTATAACATCATATCTTAATAATGTCTTTTTATTTGAAACAATTATAAAATAAATAATAATGAGTAATAGAATCAACCAATTCCAAATTAAAATCCACCGGAAGTCTATAGATCCTGCTAGAATTCCACTAAATCCATAAGTTATTGTTAAATTCCACATGAGTTTTCCAATCATCCCACCTAATCCAATTTCTATACTCTTCTTTTGGATTGACTTTATAACTAGTGTGATTTCTTCAACATTAGTAAAAAATGCAATTATTATAAATCCAAATATGGATTCTGGGATAATAGTCAACTTTATTAATTTTTCCGCTGATATAATAAGTAACTCACCACCAAGAATAATAAATACTAATGAAACAGAAACTATAAGAAATTTTTTCACCTTCTCTTTTTTCTCAATTTTAACTAGATTTTCTGAAAATTCATTTCTATTTTGAGTTTTGATTTTATTAATATCAGATTTCTTGGAGATTTGTTTAAGATTATAGAAGAAATAGATAATATAGATAACTATAGTTATAAGACCGGCAATTAACAATCCATAATGTATAAAAAAACCAATTAAAATCATTCCCATAGCACAGAATAATAAAATGAAATAAAATGGATTCACAGAATTGATTTTAATAGAATAGAAGATAGCTGCTAGTGTAAAAGGAATTGTCATCGCTATTATAGAATTTCCTATAACGTTTCCTATTGCGATGTATGGAAGATTATTAGCACCAGCTATTATAGATGATATAGATTCTTCTGGATCTATTCCAAGAATGAGCATTCCAACTATTAATGGTGATACCTTATAAATTTCCGTAATCTCCTTCACATTATCAATAAAAACATCTGCAGCATAGAATATAATTACATATCCGATAATAAATAGAATTATCCAAATTAAAACGTCCATCATTATTGATAACTTAGAATTTTCATATATATTAGAAGATTAAAATGTTTTTTAGAATTAAACTCTTAATTTTGTACGATATAAATTGAATTGTTATTAATAAATTTATTTTCAATTATATTTTATTTTAAGTTATGGGGGGCTATTTTATTGCCCAAATAAAAATAAATGATAAAAAGGAGTATGAAAAATATCTAAAAGGAATTGAATCAGTTTTTTCAAAATATCAAGATTAATACTTAGCTGTGGATGATAAAACAACAATATTAGAAGGTGAATGGAATTATTCAGGTATAGTAATAATTAGGTTTCCAAATGAAATAGAATTAAGAAAATGGTATGAATCAAAAGAATATTAGGAATTAATTTAATATAGACTGATAGCTGCAAAATCTGAAACTCTAATTGTAAAAGGAATTAAGTAAACTCTAGAATATTTTTAGAATAGAGAAATAATATTTATATACTTTCCATTTTATTCTTCCATTATGACTGAAATGAACATACCACTTGTGATAACTAAAAAGGATTGTGGAAGATGCATCGAATTAAAAGAGTGGATGAAGAATAATAATGTTAAATATGTTGAGAAGGATATTGATGATGAGGAATTTGTTCATCAATTATTAGAAGATATCAATTTTATTAAAACCTTTTGCGATGAAGAAGGATGTGTGGTTAATACACCCGTTGTAATACACCATGGAAAATATTATTTTAAGGAGCTTTGGGGAATCTCTGGTTTAAGAGAAAAGCAGGCAAAAGAATTATTTCTAAATCAATAATTAATTCTATTAATTTATTTTTTAAATTCCGCTGCTCTTTTAATTACTTTTCTTATCGAGCGTAAACCTTCAGTATCCTTTTCAACACCTTCCTTACCTTGATCATTACTCCATAAAGATGCTCCTAAATTTGCTCCAAAAGCACCACCAGATACAGAAATCATGTGATTTTGCTGATAGAAATCTAAAATAGTTCTTATTGCGATTTCTTGTCCTCCATTTCTATCTCCACCAACAGCCAAAGCCATTCCAATTTTATTTTTTATGATATTAGAATCTTTTATTACTAAAGCTCTACATCTATCCATTATTGTTTTAATCTGAGCAGATATATTACCTTGAAATACAGGTGTTCCAATAAGTAAAAATTGCGCTTGTTCAATTTTGGAATATAATTCCTGCATTTCATCTTCATGAATACAACCCTTCTTCTCTCTAATACAAAAATCACAATGGATACAGAATTTTATGTTTTTATTTTTGATTGTCCAAAACTCAGTGCTAAAATCAAACTTCTTTGTTGCATAATTAAGAGCATATTTTACAGCGAATTCTGTTCCTTGGGATCGTGGACTTCCACATATACCTAACAGAAAACTTTTTTTTTCCATTATAATCTATCACCTATTATCATTTAATTATTATCTATTCCCATTAAAAATTTAAATCCTTTATAATTTAAATATTCACGATGGTTTTTAAAAAACCTACTCTTGCAAGAATTAAAATTAAATTTCCAGAAAAAATATGGATCTCAGAAATTTTTAAAAGTTTTAAGGATATAAGAATGGAAATTATCTCTTTTCTCCCTTATGATTTAGAAAAATCAATAGGAAATGCAATGATTGAAATCATGCATTATAATATTGAATCAATGATAGAATTAATAAAAAATCATAAATCTGTTCATGATTTTAAGATATTAGAAAAAGAAAAAAATTCAATAAAATTTAATATAAAAACAAAAGATCCATATTTACTCTATGGTGTTATAAAATATGGAGTTCTTGTAGACTTTCCAATTAACATAAGGGAAGGATATGCATATTGGAGATTAGTATCAACAAGAGAAGGAATTGATAACTTACTTGATTTTTTTGAAAAAATGAATTTAGATTATACTTTACTTAAAATTGGTAACTCTCCTTATTCAATCGAAGATGAAAAGAAAAAATTAAATTTAGATGAGATGGAGATACTTGATAAAGCATTAGAATATGGTTTTTTTGAAATACCAAGGAAAATATCTTTAGAAAATTTAGCCAAAACCTTAGGAAAATCAAAATCTGCTTTATCTGTTATGCTTAGAAAAATTATCAGAAAAAAAATAATTCTTAAAGATTAAAAAAAAAAATTTATTTAAAGCCATTGCTCTTGTAAAATCTTTCCTTGTAAACTCACAACAATGGATTTTATAGGGACTTTTCTTTTTGCCCGAGCAATCCCTTCTTTAGCTAAATGAACTAGTCCAGAACAACAAGCAACTTCCATTGTCATAATTGTAAGTGTGTTTATTTTAGCATCATCGACTAAAGACGTGATTTTATTAATATAGGAATCTTGTCCTTGATCTAGTTTTGGACAAGCTATTGATAATGTTTTACCTTTTAAATATTGTGGATGAAATCCTCCCAATGAGTATGCTACACAATCTGCAGAAATCAAGACATCTGCTCCTTGAAAATATGGTGCTATTGGTGATATTAAATGTATCTGTATAGGCCATTGTCTCAATTGAGATTTTATACTACCTTCAATTACTTGATCTTCACCTTCATCACAAGTATTAAAAATCATTGTATGAGAACCTGAGCAACCACATGGAACATTACCTGGTTCTTTGATTGCATTTTGTTCATTTTCTTTATTTAATTCTAGATTTTCTAAATATTTTTCTACTGCTTTTTCATTATATTCAGGAGCTTCACGCTCAATAATCTTTAGAGCCCCTTCAGGACACTCGCCTATACATGCTCCGAGACCGTCACAAAATACATCATTAACAACTTTTGCCTTTCCATCAATAATTTCTAGCGCACCTTCCGCACATGCTACAACACAG
>CAZGJX010000057.1:0-17870 GCA_964525635.1 uncultured archaeon | reverse complement strand
CCGTTACATAATTCTTCATCAATTTCAATTATTTTTCTTTCAATCTTTTTTTCTCTTTCTGATATACTCATAATAACAAAACTTCTTGTATTTTCTTAATTATTTACTGTTATAAAAAAAATATATTCTTTATCTCGAACATGTTCATTTGAAAAGAGAAAACTTATTCCTCTTTTTATTATTTTAACAAAAATCTTAAATTCTATATAGTAGTTATTTTTTGTATTTATAATAAAAATCTTAAAATATCATTGGATATCTAATAGAAATATGAGAATAATTATAGTAGGAAATGGTATTGCTGGTACTATAACAGCTCAAAATATTAGAAAGTTAGATCATGATGTAGAAATTATAATTTATTCAAAAGAAGGTTATCCTTATTATTCACGTATAAAACTTCCTGAACTTATTAGTGAAAAAGTAATAATTGATGATTTAATTGTATTTAAAGAAGATTGGTATAAAAATAATAATATAGAAGTACAACTCAATAAAAAAGTAAAAAAAATCCTTCCTGATGATAAAACTATTTTTGTAGAAGGAGAAAATGAATCCGTTTCTTATGATAAACTCATTCTTGCGACGGGTAGTATGCCTAATCTACTTCCTATAAAAAATGCTCTTGAAATGTTAAATAATGGTGTATTTACACTAAGAAATATTGATGATGCTTTAAAGATTCATGATTATATAAAGACTAACAATGTAAAAAAAGCAGTTATTATAGGAGGTGGATTATTAGGATTAGAATTAGCGAAACAAATTAAAAATTGCAATTTAGATACTACAGTCGTAGAATTTTTTCCTAGATTGTTACCTCGACAATTAGATATAGATTGTGGGGGGATGCTGAAAGATATAATTGAAAATATGGGAATTAATGTAGAATTAGATGCTGTTACAGAAGAGATATATGTAGATAAAAGAGTTAAAGGAATTAAGATAAAGGATGGACGCGAAGTAGAAGCAGATATTATTTTAATTCAAGCTGGAATAAGATCAACTATTAATTTAGCAAAAGAAGCAAACATCAATACAAATCATGGAATAAAAGTTAACCAATTTTTAGAAACAAGTCGAAGAGATATATATGCTGTAGGGGATTGTATTGAATATCAAAATCAAACTTGGGGTATTATTCCTGCTTGTATAGAACAATCAAAAATAGTATCTCATGCAGTTTTAGGTAAAGATACTTTAGAATATAAAGGAACTATACCAAAAAATACATTAAAAATAATAGGTGTTGATCTTACTTCAATTGGTCTTTTTGATCCCGAAGATAAAGATTTAATCGGAGCAGGATGGGAAATTCTAAAAAACATAGATGAAAAAAGTAATTGTTATAAAAAAATAATTATCAAAGATAATAAATTAAAAGGGGCAATACTTTTTGGAGATAAAAAAGCAGTCCCCTATGTTAGTAAAAATATAGAAAAGAACATTAGTGATTATGAGTTGAGAAAGGCGATTAATTTATATGAATGGATATGTCAGAATTGTGGAAATATTTATGATGAAGCAAAATTGGAATTACTCTTTAAAGATTTGCCTGTTGATTGGAAATGTAAATGTGGTGCTCCTAAAAATACATTTAAAAATAAAAATCTAAATTAGGCTCATATATTATTTAGAATATATATAAAATCTCTATAGATAAATATTGGACTATAATGATTTTAATATTATTATAATGTTTTTATTAAATATCATCTTAAATAATTTAAAAGAATTTGAATTTTCTCTGTTATATAGAATTTATAATTTAAAAAAAGAGGAAAAATATATGGCTAAATGGGAATGTACTGCTTGTGGATATATTTATGATGAAGCAGAAGAAGATACTCCTTTTGAAGATTTACCAGATGATTGGCTTTGTCCTGTATGTGGTGTAGATAATAATGGATATCCCATTACAACATAAGCAAGGACATGTTCGAAAAAATGAAAGAATAATTCTAATAATACCCATTTTTTTTATTTTTTAAAGTATCTATACCAAGACGTATCTATTAATCGAGAACTCCTACTTAAATTAAGCTTATCTAAGAATGATTTTACTTTTGTTAATAAAACATTAGATTTGAATTCCTATGCTCCATTTTGATCGAAACTAATACATTTAATTTTTTTTTTAGGAATTCTTAACAATTCTTTTAATATCAAACCATATATTCCCACTTGGGGTAAAGAAGTAAAAAATGTATTTTCATTTAGTTTATAATCAATAACATATACTATATCATTCTTAAATTGAATTAGATCAATATGTCCTAGAAGAT
The DNA here is from genome assembly GCA_964525635.1 of uncultured archaeon. Taxonomy (GTDB): domain Archaea; phylum Asgardarchaeota; class Lokiarchaeia; order Sigyniarchaeales; family SOKP01; genus JAFGOA01. The sequence continues at coordinate 15,585 of CAZGJX010000057.1, read as the reverse complement.
TTATATTATTCTCAAATGGTTTTCAAATAGGAACTTCAACAGCAAGACTATTATCATCATCAATTAAAATAGAAGTAAGGATTGTTCATGACCTGATTTTGGAAATCCATTTTATCAAAATTTATTAATAACCTTATAAGCAATTTTTGAAAGTTTAAAATTATGATCATAAATTTTTAATTCTCCATCTTTTTGTAAATTATTTAAAAAAGGTTCTATTATTGAAAATTTCAATGGTTCCTTATTAGTACCTTGAGTCTTATAATCAGAAGCTCGCGGATTTGAATTATCGTTAAATGCGTCTTGGGGTATAATATATCCTTTCATAATTTCAGTAAAAAAGTTATTTAGAACACATTCTAATGAATTATTTTCACAAATTTCACTTAATTGATATAAATTATCGTTTATTTTCTAACTTTTTCATTTCTATCATTTGGTTAAATTATTAAAATAGTACTTTTACATAAAAATTTTGATATTTAGATTTATAGGTAGAAAATCAGGTCTTGAATTATTGAGATATATCGTAATTCTAAAAATAGGATTTTTTCCATATCCTCATTAACTTAAAGGAAGCGAAATAGAGATATCAAGAGGACAATAAATAAAAGAATAGCCTAAATAGATTAAACTCAAAAACATTTTTCTTTTTTATTGATCTTCAAATGATTTATATAAGATCTTTATTAATCGATTTTTCCTTTATTCTTTAATTAGATGATATATGAAAGTTAAAGTTATAATTATACATTCTGTTAATGATTTAAATTATTCTAGTAGGGTTGAATGTTCATTTATTGATACTTGGGGTTATAACCAAATATTTATCGAAAAAATACCCGTAGTTACCTCTAATAATTTCGATATATATGCTGAGTTTCCTCAGAATGGTGTCATCGCATGTGAAATTATTAAATCTTGGAGAGATAAAGACAATCGTGAATTTGTTTCGATTGATACAAGTAAACCATGGGGATGTGAAATCATTGACGAAATTTCTCGTTTTGATATTTTAAAAACACAATTAATAAATTAAAGAGTCAACTTTTAAAAAGAAAAAATCTCAATAACCTTTTATGTAAAATTCAATTATAGAAAATATTATTACTGCAAAAAGTGAAATAAGTAAAGAAAAAATTGGGTCAATGATTTATTCAAAAAAGGTTGAGGAAGAAAAAAAATCAATCTTTAAATTTTTAGATTTCATTAACCTAAAGAAGTATATAGACCAAGAGAGAATATATATCAAACCTAATTTTATGGCTTTTGTACATCAAGAATATCTTAATTATACATCTCCATTGTTGATTAATTCTATTTGTGAATATATAAATGATCTGGGATATACTAATCTCAACATCATAGAATCTAATGTTTATTATTCAAACCTATTTAAAAATCATAATGTGGATAATATTGCAAAAAAGATTGGCATTAATGGTAAAATAAATATTATTAATCTTTCTAAACAACCTACAGTTGATTTTTTATTTAAAAATCGTAAATTAAAAGTACCAAAAATCTTAGATAGAAATAATAATGATTTTTTCTTGTTAAATCTACCTAAATTTAAGGCTTTAGGTCAATTTGGTATTACTTGTGCAATAAAGAACCTCTATGGATGTTATCCTGCTTTTAACAAATATGATAAATATCATAGAAAATGGAAAGTTGAGGAAGCAATTGGTGCTTTCCATCATTTTGTTAAACCAGATTTTACTATAATAGATGGAATAGAGGTTCAAGATTGTATAAATCAACATTTAAAAGAAAAATTACGTAATTATTCTAGACATTATGGATATCTCTTGGCATCTGATAATCCTTATGCTTTAGATCTTTTAGTTTGTGGATTAATAAAATTAAAACCTTAAATAGTTAAATACTTAGATAAAATTAAAGATATATATAATCCAGATTATGTACTAGAGGGAGATTTTCCAGAAAAATTGAAATTTAAACTCCCAAATTTTTTAACAAGATTTTATTGGAGAAAAATTGTAGATTCGAATTTATGGAGTAGAACTTTTATAGATAAAAATATTCAAAATAGGATTGAAAAGTACCCATTTGATAAAGAAATATTTATTAATTAGGTGAATAATTTGAAGAATTTTAAAGAAATAATAGAAAAGAAAGAAACTAGAAAAATATTCTTACAGATGATCTTAATTTTCATGTTTACAATTATTTTTGATTTCTTAATTATGTCTTTAATTCAAGGAAAAGTTAGGTTTTGGTTTCCACAGTGGATAGATCCCAATTGGCAGACAAATCCTTCAATTGATTATTCTCAATCATATTTAGTTGGTATTGTGTTTATAATTCCGTTGTTTGTTATTCTTGATTTAGAATTCTTTTATAGAAAGCAGGTTTGGAAACGTATCCTCTTATACTTGATAATGTGCTTAATTATTTCATTAGTTTTATTATGGAAAGTTGGATTAATGATTCGTTTTGATAAAACAAGAGAAGATATAGCATGGCTCCTATTTGCAATTTTTTGCTGGATTCTTATAATTTTATCTAATTACATAAAAAATAATGAACAAATTTCAGAATTCAGATCATTCTGGTTGATTTGGCCCTTAATTATAGGTATTACATTATTATTTTTAGCTTTAGTAGATTATACTTTAATTTCTTCATCTATAGGAATTACCAATGATTTATTAATTGAGATGGTTGCTCTAATTCCAATATCTCTAATTCTAATTTCTTTCAGTTTATGGAAAATATGGTCTGGAAGGATAAAAACGTAATTTATTTTTAATTATTCTATAAGATTATTTTTATAAATTATTTCAATTTTTGTCCAATCACTTTTTTATAATAAATATGAAATATTATCAATTGTAGCTTTTTTTTTAAAATAAAAAGAAAATAGAATTCCAAATTTAAATAAATTAATTGAATAATAATGATAAGAAAACTAAGTAAAAGTAACAATACTCTCTTAAGGATTGAACTATTGATTAGTCTTTTTTTTTTTATTTCATCATTATATTTAGTCTTTAATAGGAGTTTAAATACAAATTCTATAAAATCTGGAGATGTAAATGATCCTCCCAGAATAGATCCTCCAGATATTGTAGATGGAAAACTATATGTGACAGCTTATGATGATGATCCCGCTAGTTATGCAGTTACTCTAAATGGAATCCTAGTTGCCTCTGGTTCATGGGAATCTGGTGTACTTATAATAATTGATATAAGCTCTTTAAATGCAGGTAGCCATACTATAACTATCACATTCACTGATCAAGAAGGCCATAGTGTATCTGACTCAATTGTAGTTACAATATATTTCAAAATAGGAGATGTAGATCATGGTGGAGTTGTTGATATTATTGATGCTCTTTTGATTGCTCGATATTATATTGGACTTGATCCTCAACCTTTTTATCCCGAAGAGGCAGATGTGGATAGTAGTGGAACTATTGATATTGTTGATGCGTTATTAGTAGCTCAAGCATATATAGGATTAATCGAGTTACCTCCATAATAAAATGCATAGAGAATAAAAAACCAAAAAATAACAATAAAAATCTTTTTTTTTAAATTAATAATTCATAGACACTAAATATTTAATTGAGTTTGAATAATTAGATTCAGTATCATCTTATTTTTATTAAAGGTGTCAAAAAATAACATTAGTAGAATTAGCAGAAGATATATATTGGATTGGTGCAAATATACACACAGAGGATTTGTTTGAGGGTATTTGGCCAATTCCAAAGGGAGTTGCCTTAAACGCATATGTCGTTAAAGGAGAGAAAATTGCTCTCATAGAATTAGTACGTGAATGGGGTGGTGCTGCTCAAACTCTTATAAATAATCTTGAAACACTTTCGATAAGCTTTAATGATATTGATTATATCGTCTTAAATCACCTTGAACCTGATCATACGGGATTTACATATATGTTAAAATTACTTGCACCAAATGCGGAAATAATAACAACACAAAAAGGTGTTGATCTTGTAGATGGATTTTTTGGGATAAAGAATAATGTTAGAGCAGTCAAAACTGGAGATGAATTAGATCTTGGTAAAGGAAAGAAACTTAAATTTGCAGAAATACCAAATGTGCATTGGCCTGAAACAATGGTCACATATGAAGAAAATTCAAAAATTCTCTTTTCAAGTGATGCCTTTGGTTCTTTTGGAGTTCATAAGGGATCCATTTTTGATGATGAGACTCCAGATGCTAATAAGCCATATTGGGAAGAAGAAATGCTCCGCTATTATGCTAATATTGTAGCTACATTCTCTCCAATGGTTTTAAAAGCAATTGAAGCGTTAGCTGGTTTAGAAATTAATATGATCGCTCCTTCACATGGTTTAATCTGGCGAGGAAAACCTGAAACTGTAATTAAAAAATACATTAGGTATGCTAATTATAATAAAGAATATGCTGAACCAGAAATTTGTGTGATTTGGGGAAGTATGTATGGAAATACGGAGACTATGTTAAGTGCCGTGTTAAATGGTATTGCTCAAGAAGAAGTTCCTATTCATGTACATCGTGTTCCAAATATAGATGCCTCTTTTGTTCTTTCTGATGCATATAAATCAGCAGGATTAATAATTGGAGCACCTACTTATGAATATGGTATGTTTCCTCCTATGAAATACATAATGGAGTTATTAAAAAAGAAACATATGTGGTTTAAAAAAGTAGCATTCTTCGGATCTTATGGATGGAGTGGAGGTGCACTGAAAGATTTTGAAACATTATCAGAAAAAATGAAGTGGGATATCTTAGATCCATTATCATTTAAAGGTCATCCTACATCTGAAGAAATTAAAAAAGGAGAATTATTAGGGAAAGAACTAGCTTCTCAAGTAAAAAATATACCATCCAAAATTAAAGATGAAGAATATTAAGTCTTTATACACAAATCTCTTTTTTAAAATAGATTTTTTGTATAATTTATTTTAAAAAAATTGTGCTACTTTTTAAATCTCGGTTGTATGCTTTTCGACAAATTGAATTACAGAAAATATCAATCTTTTTATTAGACCAAATATCCCTCAATTCATAGATTTTCAAATAATTATTATATTTACTATAATAGAAAATGTCTATTTCCTTCTTGCAATAAGAACATTTCCTACTTTTTAATTCAAATTCTATTTTTTCTAATTCATGTATCTTTAATTCTTTAAAACAATCACAACAATGAAATTCCAATAGGGGTGTTTGCCATAATATAAAAATTTCTTTTGCTGCATATTCAATATTATCACTTAAAAAATCATATATATTTAATTCTTTATCACATTGCCAACATTTCCTTTTTTTAAAATTATCTGTTGATTTTATAAATTCCCTTAATTTTTAAATTTTATCCCATAGTTCAGCATTATTTAATTTTCTAAGAAATATCTGATAAACACCTGTTATTTAGACCTATTTATTTTATAAGAAGAAATAGTAGTATTTATAATAATTTCTTATTATATTAAAGAAAATAATTGATTTTTGGTTTTTTTTTTGACTATTCATAAAATTAATGCTAATACTAAATTATTTTTTAAATTAAATGGTAATTTAATCTAATATCAAATAATTCTTCTATTTCATAATCCTTTTATTATAATAATTCATTTATTAATATAATAAATTAATTTAAATTAGTTGTAACTAAATATAATAATATAAAGACTTATTTTATATGGGAATTACAAAAATTTTTATAAAACAAGTTCGTAAACCAGAAGGATTTTTTGGAAAATTAATTGTTAAAGGGATGAATAGAGGAAGTCATGCAAAATTAGCCAATTGGGGAATAAATCATATAGAGATTAGTAATAATGATATAATCTTAGATATTGGATGTGGTGGTGGAGGTAATATAAAAAATTTAGCTAAAATTGCTACAAAAGGAAAGGTCTTTGGAATTGATTATTCAAAAACATCCATAAAAATTGCGAAAAAAGTTAATAGAGATTTAATAGAAAAGGGAAATATTGTTATAAAACATGCTTCAGTATCGAAATTACCATTTGAAGATGATACATTTGATTTAGTCACTGCTTTTGAAGCTTATTATTTTTGGTCAGATTTAATAAATGATCTAAAGGAGATTTATAGAGTGATAAAACCAAATGGAATGTTAATTCTAGTTAATGAAGCTTATAAATGTCAAAATGAATATTTAAGAAAAAGAAATGAAAAATGGGCAAAATTAGTGAATTTTAAAATTTATTCTCCTGAAGAATTTAAATCTTTTATCAAAATAGCAGGATATTCTGAAATTGAAATCTATGAAGAAGAAGATAAGAGTTGGATTACAATTAAGGGTAAAAAGAATAAAAGCTAAGGTTTTTTAGAATGATTATTGTTTATTAGATATGATATACTTAGCTGCTGTTAAAAAGTCTTCAGCTATAAAGGTTGGAAATATCCGCTTTTTTTTTAAATCTCCTTGATGTTCTTTTCCATGTCCTGTAAGCATATATACTGTCTTAGAACCTGCATTAATCCCAAGTTGAACATCTGAAGGATGATCTCCTATTACCCAAGAATTTTTTAAATCGATATTGTATTCCGAAACAATATCGTTTATATATTTTATATTTGGTTTCCTACAAATACACTTATCTTCGATTTTATGAGGACAAAAATAAGTTTTTATAATTTTAATATTATTGTTTTTAAGATTTGTAGTTAGATAGTCGTTGAATTTCCAAAAATCTTCTATAGTGTAAAATCCTTTTCCAATTCCAGATTGATTACTAATTATGAAAAACAAGAAATCACTTTTAAGAAGTTTTAAACCTTCTATAACTCCCGATAAAAATTTAAATTCTCTAACTTTATGTGCATAACCTTGATCTTCATTTAAAGTGCCATCTCTATCAAGAATTATTGCTTTATTTTTTTCCATAATATATATTTTTAAGAAAAAAAAAAAATTAATCTTTAATTAATTCTTTAACTTCCTTGGCACCTTCATCTAATTCATGTTTTTGTTGTTGATCGAGTTTTAATAATAGATATTCAAATTCTCCTAAATGAGTCTTCTCTTCTTTAGCGATTTCTAGGAATAATTTTTTTAAATTATTATTTTCAGTCATATCAGCTAGCTGTTCATATAGATTGATAGCGTCTAATTCAGCTAACATTCCTATTCTTAAAATTTGCTTTTCTAAATTCTTTTTATTTAATTTGGAAAGATCTATTGGTATTGAACCTAATGTCATGATAAAACACCACTAATTTTATATTTTAAATTAAAAATTGATAGATTATTATAAATAAATTAACTTTCATTTTAATATTATTCTAACACTTATTATTATTTTGTATAAGGACACAAAATTTTGAAAAAAAGATTAAATATGCAAAATATTTAATTTTATTACCTAAATAATAAGAAAAAAAATAAAATTTATTTTCCAGACTTCCATAGTCCATGTAAATTGCAATATTCACGAGCCCAAATTCCTTCTGTGTTAGCTACAATAAATGAAGCTTTTGGTTCATCTCCTGGATTTAAAAATTTTCTCTTGTAACAACCGTCTTTATATATAATCTCAATCCACATAATCCAATGTTCTTCTGTCATAGGATGAGGAGTTCCCATCTCAATGCCTATATCAACAACAACTTTATTTCCATCAATCGTAATATGAGGTGTATGTTTTTCCCCACTCCACTCTTTCCATTGTTCTTCCATTAGATTCATCGGTTGCCCACAACATATGGTCTTTTCAGCACCTGGATTAAGGATCTCTATTACTTTACCACAAACACTACACTTATATATATTTTTTCTTTCCATAATTTTCAATATCCTAAATTTAAAATTGGTTATTTGATAGTAATTTTTCTAATTATTTAATAATCTACATTATGATTCATATGATTTAGTTTTATAAATTCTAAAATCTTAAAAAAAAACCTTAATCGAATAGAAAAATATATGTGAAATTTACTTCATTTTTACAGGATAGCTTTTTTTATGCCAACTTATCATGCCACCTGAGAGATTTCTTACATCAGTAAATCCTGCTCGTGCTAGTAATTGAGCGGCCATCATTGAACGAGCCCCACTATGACAGATTACAACGACCTCTTCATCTAAATATGACTTTAACTGATTTAAATTATCCATTAAATCTCCTAATGGAATTAATTTACTCTCTTGAATATGTCCAGTAGGACTATAATACTCTTGAGCTGTGCGAACATCAATTAACAATTTAGGGGGATCATCACTATTCAATCAATCATAAAGTTCATCAACATCTATCTCAGAAATAGGAGGGGCATTTATACCTTTTAGTTCTTTTCTTGTCTTCTTATTTATCTGAATAGGATTTTTAATTTCATCAATAGTTATTTCCCCTTTTTCTAAAGTAGCAATGAGTCTACCTTCCTCCTTTCCTAAATGAAGAAGTTTTATTTCTTCATTTAATTTTACATAGGCTTCAATACTAGATTTAAATCCAGGATCAGTAGCATATATTATTAGTTTTTTATTTTTTGGTAGGTCTTCTAAACCTTTAATCATTACATTTAAAGGCCCTGGACAGGGTAAACCCGAAGCATCAATAGTAATATAACCATTATTTTCTAAAGTTTTTTCTTCCATCATCTCATTTATAAAATCCTGAGAAGTTCCACATTCCATTGCAATTTCTTCAATTGTCATTTTCGCTATTTTATAAAGATTATATCCTCCAGATAAATTTTTTACCTGATATCCTTTTTGAAGTAATAAGCGAGTAGCTATATATGCTCTATATCCCACCTCACAAAAAACATAAATATCCTTACTTTTTGGAATTTCATCCAATCTATCTCTTATTTCAAGATCACTAATATTCACTGCGCCTTCAATCGTCCCTACAGCATACTCTCGAGGAGTTCTTACGTCAAGAAGAAAGCTATTATTATTTTTAATGTTATTTAATTCATTCCAATGCCATATTGGATGATCTCCTCGAAGTACATTTGAAGCAACAAATCCTGCCATATTTACTGGATCTTTTGCAGAACTGAAAGGTGGAGCATAAGAAAGTTCCAATTCCTCTAAATCAAATACATTTCCTCCAAATTTCATTACCGTTGCAATTATATCAATTCTTTTTTCAGTTCCTTGACCTCCAATTGCTTGAACCCCTAAAATTTTACCACTTGGAACCTCAAAAATCAATTTAACTGTAATAGGAGTGGCTCTTGGATAATATCCTGCATGATTGTTTGGATGTATATATATTTTATTATACTTAATATCGGTTTTTTTTAATTGTTTTTCACTTAGGCCAACAAAAGAAACAGTTAAGTCAAAAATCTTTAAAACTGAGCATCCTAAGCTTCCCTTATAAGTAGAATTCCTTCCAGCGATATTATCAGCTGCAATTCTTCCCTGTTTATTAGCAGGTCCCGCTAAAGGTATTGATGTGGGTTGTTTTGTTATATAATTATTAATCTGAATTGCATCTCCAATAGCACATATGGATGGATCTGATGATAGCATTTTTTCATTAACTATAATATGTCCATTTGGACTTAAGTTAAGCCCTGCTTTTTTAGCTAAAGATGTTTCTGGCGTCACTCCAATTGCCATAAATATCATATCAGTTTTAATTTTTTTCCCACTTTTTGGAATTACATAGTTACATCTATCAATACATTCAAAAGAATCAACAGCATCTCCTAATTGTAGACAGATTCCATTTAAAATGAGTTCTTGATGGATAAACTGAGCCATTTCTCTATCTATTGGAGCTAATACTTGTTCTAACATCTCAACTATTTTAACCTTTATTCCCTGATTATGTAGATTTTCAGCCATTTCTAATCCTATATATCCTCCTCCTATGATTGTTGCATGGTTTACTTTATTCTTTTCAATAAATTGTTTAATTTTAATTGAATCCGGGATAGTTCTAACTGAAAATATAGGAACTTCTTCATTACCTTTGAAATTAGGAATAATTGGACGGGCTCCAGGAGAGAGAATAAGGTAATCATATTCTAAAGAATATTCTTCATCATTTAATAGACTTTTAATCTTAATTTTTTTATTATCTCTATCTATTGAGATGGCTTCATGTTGGACTCTAACATATATATTGTACCTTCTTAAAAATCTATTTGGCGTCATTAATTTCAATTGAGATTGTTCTTTTATTACGTTTCCAATATAATATGGAAGGCCACAGTTGGCAAATGAAACATATAATCCTTTTTCAATAATAATGATTTCAAAATCTTCTTTTAAGCGTCTTAATCGAGCAGCTGCAGTAGCTCCTCCTGCTACACCACCAATAATAACAACTCTTGTCATTTTTAAACATTAAACCTTTTTCTTTAACATATTATTAAAAAAAAAAAATCAAATTAAATTAGAAATTAGAATTTATTAAAGTTTTTTAGCATAATTTATCATGAATTCTTTGATTTTATAACTAGGAACTATATAATCTGAAACTCCTGATTGTACGGCCATTTTTGGCATCCCATAGAGAACATCAGTTTCTTGAGATTCAGATATTGTTCTTCCTCCATATTCTTTAATTGATTTAAGGCCATTAACTCCATCTGTTCCCATGCCAGTTAATAAGATCCCTAATGTATGTTCTTTATATATGCGAGCAGCTGAGTAAAACAATACATCAACGGAAGGGCGACAGAAATTAACAGGGGCTCCTTCATATATTCTAATATGTGGTTTTTCATTCTTTTCGATTATTTGCATGTGCTTATCTCCTTGTGCTACATATATTATACCTGATTTAATTTCATCTCCATTTTTACCAAGTATAGCTTTAAGACTACAAACTTGATTTAAACGAATGGTAAATTGCCTTGTGAACATATTATTCATATGTTGTACAATAAGAATTGGACTTGGAAAATTTCTGGGTATCTCTTTTAAAATACTTTCAAAAGTTCGAGGACCACCTACACTAGCACCCATTACAATAACATTGGTTTCTAAATTTATAATATAAACAGGACTCCTATCAAAAAAATAATCCTCATATTTTGGTTCAGCTTTTTGGTCTATTTTTAATTTTATAACTGTTTGTTTCTTTTGGACCTTTTTTATAAATAAATTTTTATCCATAAGATTTTTTTTTTCATCAATACTATCTTGAACGAGTTTAGAAGCAGATATTATTTTATTTATCAGCTAATTTTTCATCTTGGGCAACTCTTCCTTCCAAATACCCCATGGTTTGATAATTATATCAAAAGGTTTTGATATAATAGATTTAATTGAAGAATCCGCTTGATCTGGTTCTGAAGTCGTTAATAATATTGTTGGTAAGGGGATCTTCTTTTTAATCTTTTCGAATAAGGTTAATTCTTCAGATTTTATGATGTCGATATCTAATATGATTATATGTGGCAAAAAAGTATATATCTTGTCTAAAATCTTCTCAAGATTTTTTGAAACTGTGATAATTTCAATATTTTTATATGTTGACAACATTTCAGAAAATAAATTTCTCTGAAAAACAGAATCTTCTTTAAGCAATACCTTTATTGACATGATCTAATCGTTTATCATAATAAATTTTTTATTCCAACTTTTTATATTTTTCTATTCAAATTTATAATTATTTTGTATTAATTTCAAACATAAAGAAATAAATAAAAAAAAAGGAAAAAAAAGAACAAATTTACCTCTCTTCTAAAATTATAACACTATCAAGGAAAAGTTCATAATTATTATCCTCATCATAATCATGAATTATTACTTTCTCAACATCATCAGTTCCTCTTACTTCTAATAGTTCTGATTCATAAAGCATTTTGACATCAGATTTTTTTAATTTAGATTGTAAATCTTTGCTACCTGGCATATATTTTCCTGACGTTATTAAGATCACTCTTCCGGTGATTTTTGTTAGATTAATAGCTAATTCTAATGATTTATCTCCGTTATCTACTATAAGTATTCTTTTATCATTAAACTCTGTTAAATCATCAACTTTTTTATAGGTTCCTTTTCCCAAGAACTCATCAAATCCTAAAATTACTTTTATTTCTAATTGACATGAAGTTATTATCTCCACATCAGGTTTTGTACCCTCTCTGTAATTTCTAATTGCTGCTTGTAAAGCATCAGCAGCAAGGTTCGAACAATGCATTTTGATCGGTGGTAAACCATCTAACTCATCAGCGACGTCATTTCTTGTTATTTTATATGCCTCATCAATTGTTTTACCCATCGCTAATTCTGTTATCATTGAAGATGTGGCTACAGCAGATCCACATCCAAATGTCCTAAATTTTATATCAGAAATAATTTCCTCATTATTTTCATTTTTGCCAATATTTATAAAAATCTCCATTAAATCACCACAAACAGGATTTCCAACCTTTCCATATCCATCAGGATTTTCTATTACTCCTACATTACGTGGATTTCTAAAATGATCTAGAACTTTTTTGGAATATTGCGTAGACTTCATTTTTTAATTATTCACCTCATATTGTTTTAATAATTTAGGGGGTGTTAAAGGAGATAATAATCTTAATCTTTTTATTACTTTAGGCAAAATTTCTAATACCTTATCAATATCTTCCTCTTTTGAATATCTACCTAAAGAAAATAGTAAACTTCCATGAGCTTCTTCATGGAGTAAACCACAGGATATTAGTGTATGTGAGGGTTCTAATGTTTTTGAACTACAAGCTGAACCTGTCGCTGCTGCTATCCCATGATCTTTTAAACCTAAAATTAAAGATTCTCCTTCAATATAGTCAAATCTGAAATGAGCATTATTTACAAGTCTTTTTTCAGGATGTCCGTTTAAATAAGAATTAGGAATTATATTTAATATTTGTTTAATTAGTTTATCTCTTAATAATTTCAATTTTTTTGATTCTGAATCAATTTCTCTCTTCATGATTTCTGCTGCTTTAGCAAATCCTACAATACCATGAATATTATGAGATCCTGATCTCAAACCATTTTCTTGTCCACCACCTATTATTATTGGATTGATTCTTACTCCTTTTCTAATATATAAAGCAGCTACACCTTTAGGACCATAAATATCATTTGAAGATAATGTTAATAGATCAATGGGAATTTCTTCTACATCTATAGGTAATACAGATTCACTAGCAACAGCATCCGTATGAAATAAAACATTCTTCTCTTTTGCTATTTCTGAAATTTCTTTAATTGGTTGTAAAGAGCCAATCTCATTACTCGCAATCGATATAGATATTAATATTGTATTTTCTTTAATTAGATTTTTTAATTTCTCAAATTTTATAATTCCAAATTGATCTACTGGAACTTTACTTATTTCAAAACCATTTCTTTCTAAATATTTACATATATTAAAAATTGAGATATGTTCAATTTCAGAAATTATAATATGATTTCCTTTTTTTTTATATCTCTGAGCTGCTCCAATAAGGGCTAGATTATTAGATTCAGTTGCACTTGAAGTAAATATTATCTTTGAATTTTCAGAGGCATTTATAAATTGAGCTATTTTTTTCCTTGATTCTTCAAGCTTTTCAGTTGCTTGATCTCCTATAGTGTGTAAAGAAGCAGGATTCCCATATTTCTCATTGAAATATGGAAGCATTTCTTTAAGAACCCTTTCATCTACAGGCTTTGCAGCCTGATAATCCATATAAATTTCATCCATTTTTTTTCTCACCTATTTTTTATATATTATATTTTATTTTAAAACCACATTGTACCATCCGCTTCAAGAACTAAATCATTTAAAGTAGCCGCACCAACAATTTTTACACCAGGAATCAAATCAACTTTATCCCAACCTAACATTCTTTTAGATGCTTCACAAACATATATTTGTACTCCTGCTTCCACTGTTTTATCAATCATTTCTTTAACACTGGGAAAATTACCAATCTTAATTTTTTCCGCCTCTCCTGGTCTGAGAATATGTATTCCAATTCCTAAATAATATACAATTGCCTTAATATTCATCGCTTTAGCTGTTTGAGCTAAAACTAATGGAGAATATTGTCTCTCTGGCGAATTGCTGGTTTGAATATATAAAATAAATTTATTTTCCATTATAATACCTCATCTCATTTCTTTTTTTTAAAATAGAAAATTAAATCCTCATCATCCTTTTTAAAATTTAAAACTTCTGTATTTGTTCTTTTTGCCCATCTTTTAAGATCTTCTTCAGCTGCAGGATCATCAGCAAACACTTTAAAACATTGTCCTGCTTCTAATGTCTCTGAAAGATTTCTTACCTCAAATAATGGTTCTGGACAAAATAAACCTCTTGTATCTAAGACTATACTAAAATCGGAATCTTTAATATTATTATCAACCATTTTTTTAGCCTCCTTTATTTTTCTGTAGAATTATGATATATTTGTTTAAGGATTATCAAATTTATTTTTCAAGTTAAAGATCATTTTGCTTTAACAAAAAGATAGTTATTATATTTTAGTGATCTTTCCTTAAACAACAAAAAAAAACTAAACTACAATCAATAAAAGATTTATATTTTATTAATCCAAATGTGATATTTTTAAATAGAATCTCTAATAGTTAGAGTAATAATATCAATTCTAATTTATTTATTCTACTAATTTTTTTATCTGTTTTACACCTTCTATAGCATCACCAGCAAAATCATCTGCGCCCATTTTTTTTGCAAGTTCCATATTTAGAGCAGCACCACCAACAATTAACTTAACATCATCTCTTAAACCTGCTGTTTTTAATGCGTTATGAACATCTTTAATATTTTCTACTGTAGTCGTGAGAAGTGTACTTAGACCAATTATTTTTGCACCTGTTTCTTTTACCTTATCTACTAATTTCTTTTCATTTACATCCATCCCTAAATCATAAATATCGAAACCTGAGCTTAATAAAAGAGAACCCAGAATATTTTTCCCAATATCATGATTATCTCCTTTCACAGTTGCTAATATTATCTTTGGTTTATTTTGAGCTTTTTCTACAGCAGCAAGTGCGGGTTGTAATACTTTTAAAGCTTCCTTCATCACTTCTCCTGCTAATACTAATTCTGTGAGATAGTATTCTTTTTCTTCATATAATCTCCCTACTTTATCCATTCCTTTAGTTAAAGCATCTAATATATCAAATGGATCCTTTCCATCATCTAAAGCTTTTTTAACTTCGTCATGGATTTCATCAACTTCGAGCTCTATAACATATTCCGTTATTTTTTCTAAATCCATAATATCATCGTTCTTATTTTTATATAGATATTTAATTTTCAAATTCTCTTGTTTTTATAAATTATGGATATTATTTCAATTTTATACATAAATTTTTGTCTATATTATTGATAATTATATTATCATCTATTTAGTAAAATTAATAGATTCAGCAAATATAGTTAACTCTAATAAAAATTAATTGAATAAAAAAAAAAAGAAAGAGAGATTCGTGAAACGCAAATATATTATTATAATATTTAATTGTTTGAGTTAGTTTTTAGCTACGTCAAATAATCAGGAAATTAAGGGATATTTTTTTCTATGTATGCAAATTACACGGGTTCTCTCTATAATATGTATATTAATCAAATTTATATTTAAATTTAAGCTAATTCTTATTATTTTAAGAAATTC
>CAZGJX010000056.1:0-26109 GCA_964525635.1 uncultured archaeon | reverse complement strand
TTCAATCAAGGCTTTGCGCGCTTGACGTCATTCGATTGTTTGGGGCATTCACCAGTCCCCCATCCCAGCGAACTCATTATCCGATGGGCTATATTAATACTTGCATTTAGGTCTCTATCATAGTCTAACCCACAATGAGAACATTCATAATTTCGTCTATAGTTCACATGATTGATGATGCCACAACGATGACATAGTTTAGAGGTATTCTTGGGATCAATATAGATCGTCTGAATCCCCTTACGTAAAGCTTTATATTCTATATATTCCTGCAATTTTCTAAAAGGAAGACTATTCATTCTTCAGTTCAACCACTTACTCTTTTTTCTTTTACTGAAGCTCTTACGAAGGTGGGTTAAGTCTTCTAAGGCAATAATTGGCTTTTTAAATTGACTAACATAATCAATTATCTTATTTGCCAACATATGGAGTTGTTGATCTGTCTTTTCTTTTAATCGATGTTTAATCTTTCCAATCATTTGTGGTGCTTTTTTCTTTCCTAAGCTTCTTCTAATGTGGTGATATTTTCCCTTTTCTGCTTTTATTTCACTTCCATCCCAAAACATACCTTTTCTAGGTTTATATGAATTATCTTTTGAAAAAGCAACTCCCACAGCGAAATTCTTCTCTCCTCTGTCTATTCCTATAACTGTTTCGGGTTCATCTGGAACTTTAACCTCCTTTTCTAAAGTGAAATGGGAATACCAGCTCCCATCTTGTTTTTTCATCTCCAAGGACTTAAAACAATATCCCCCACTAAATGCCTCTTCTATGAATTAAATCCTCTTTCCAAAAATGAGGGGAAATGACGTCCTCCCATTCCCATTTAAACTTAGTGATAACCATTATGGTGTTAATGTATTGTTTGTTTTATCAAACCTGTAAGATCGCTTATCAAATCGAATACAAATATATTTTGGGGTGAGGTGTGAATGATTTTTCTTAACTTTCTTGAAGGACTTAAGGAGTTCTGCTGCTTTATCCCTAGCCGATTGGATGAGTGCTGTTTTTAGGGAAAATCTCTTTTTTGCCTCATTATACTTCTCTTCATGAAGCCATTGTTTAGAAGTAGAATTAAAAGAGAGATACCATTTTACACAGTTGAAATATTGGTACAATAGTGTATTTAATTTGAGGAGTTTATTTGAATTTGAGTTGAAAACTTTTCCTATGATGGTTATTTGTAATTTTGAGAACATCCAATACTACGAAAAGGAAGGTACATATTTAAAAACAGAAAGAGGTATGAATTACTGAAATATGATCTGCGATTCATCCCATCCCAAAAAGAATGGGTTTTCTCGCATTAGGAATGATAAAAATAATATTTTCACTACTTTTTGTTATTAATTATTCCCTAAATAAAAGAGTATTAATGGTTTCTTCTGATATTTTGCTCATAGATCATTTGATTAGGATTTGCATAGCAGTAAAGACATCCATGATTACATTGCCAATCCTTACCATAACCCCCTATATCACGACTTTTAGTACATCCACAAGTTTCTCGTTGTCCCATATCTTTAGCTTGAGAAAGTTTAACTTTCCATAATTTACTTAGATATTTACCATCAATACAATGAGCTTGAGATATTTCTGGAATCTTTAATAAATCTGGATTACAACAAGAATAAATTTTAATTTTATATTGATTTGCTATTATTATAAGTTCTTTTGCTGTTTTGATCATTTCTTTTATAGTGGGTTTGTGGTAATCAAAAGAATATTTCTTCATTCGTCTTTCCACTTTTGTGTAGTAAGTAGCAAAAGAAATAATACATTTATTAACACCATTTTCACTAAATTTTGAGGCAATTTCCTCAAAATCATTAAGATTATTAACTATAACATCATCTTCTTTCCAAAATATAATTGGATCAAAACGCCAGATTATATGATCTGAGGATGTAATTTCAATTAATTCATTTAATTGATAAAAACTTTTATCAAGAGAGGGTGTATAGGGTTCAAGGATTTCTTTAATAGAATTTCGAGTAAATTGAAAATAAACAGGAATCTTATTAATTGGAGTAATTGTAGATTTGGGAATATATTTTAGAAAAATATCCCATTTTTTCAAGAAATATTCAAAATTTTTTGACCATAAAACAAATCCAGCGATATCTTCTGGTCTTAGTGAGACTTTACTAATTTTATTATTAAATGGATTTTGAACTTTAATAACTTCTTTTTCAATAGCTTTTATTAGACGGTCCATATAAAAAGCAGGTCCATCTGTTCTGCGACTAAAACTTATTACTTGCTTCATTTTTATAAAATAGGATTATAATATTCTAATCAATGATCCAAATCCAAATAATGCAGATACCACTGATCCAAAAAAAATCTGAATAATTATAAACGAACTAATTAATACTGAACTAAATTTATTTGTTTTTTCATATATTATTGAATTTATTATCATAACCGCTAAAAATACGAAAAAGGAAGCATAAAAAGCAACTATTAAAAATAGATTATAAGATAAAATCATTAAAATGACTATATTAACGATCCCCATAATATTAGTTAAGATCACCTTTTTTGTAGAAGATTTAATAAAATTTAATCTTTTATATACTACTTTTCTGTAAAAAATTTCAATTGATAAATAAAAAGGGTAAATAGTATAAGTTAAGATAAATATTAATGTATTTGATGGTGAAAAATATGCAAAAGGATAAGAAATTGATATAGAGAAATATAATACTATAAATATTAATGTTGAGATAATTGGATATAATAATACATCTCTTTTAAAATGGGATTTAATCTTAATTTTTAATCTATATTTAATATTAGATAATGAAATTTGTTTTTTCTCATGATTAGTTATGAAGTATTTAGTGATAATAAATATGAAGTAGATAACAATAAATAGAATTGGAGCATAAATTAGACCATATATTCCCATGTGATAAAAAAAAAAGATCCAAATAAGTAGAAAACCGATATATGAAAGAAGTATTATTATTGATTGCTTTATAGCATTGGTTCTATTTCTTTTTTCAGAAGTATTTGAATAAACTATTGTATTTTTCTCATCAAAAAAATATTTTGATATTGATATCATTATAGCTATAGTAGTCAGAAACAAAGCTAATAACGTTATTAATAATAAAATATAGGTCATCATATAAGAGAGTTTAATTGGACCATTTATTGATATTGAATTAAAAAAATGAATCTCAAACCAATTAATTGTTTTAAAAAGGACCTCATCAGCTAAAAGATAATGTGGTCCTCCTAAGATATCATAAGTTATATTTATCAATTCACAATTAGTTAATTGTTGAGCAACTAAAGCATTTTTTTCATATGGGACGGTTTTATCAAAAATTGAATGGATTAGTAAAAGATTTTGAGGATTTGTGGTGTTAATAATTTTTGCTGGAATATAATCCATAAAAATATTATTCTCACTTATCCCAAATAAATTTGCTGAAAAATTAACTAATCCCGCCCAGGTTACTGTTGCTATAAATCTATTATCTAAAGCTCCATTCATTAGTGCTACCATACCACCAAACGAGTGTCCAACTAATCCAATTTGGGAACTATTTATTTGACTATATTCAGGAAGAGACTCTATCATATCTAGTAATCTTGAACAATCTTGTGCTATCGCAGGAATATTAGTTCTATTTCTATAATTATTATGATTAATATCTAAAAGATTTCCAGTACTTTTTCCACTCCCTCGATAATCAATACTAGCCACAAAAAATCCTCTTTTTGTTAATTCAATTGGAATGCGAGGATCTAAATCTTTTTGACTTCCAAGTCCATGAATAAAAAAAATAAGTGGATGTTTTTCTTGGAATTCCAAATTTTCTTTTGGAAAATATAAATTCGCGGAGATTGTTGCACCTGCTGAATTACATCTAATTCTTTTAAAATATATATAACTATTAAATCTAGTTGAATATAAAATAGACACACCAATCAGAAAAAAAGATAATGAAATTATTAAGAAAAGTTGCTTCTTTTTTTTCAAGTTTTTTAGTTTTAACACATATTTCATTATCTAACAAATAGAGTTATTTATTATTATAAAATTTTACAACAATTCCATATATTATCTAAAAAGTTTTTATTTTGGTATATTGATAAATAAAAATTTATTTAAGATCCCTTTTAGGATTTAAATCAGTTTTTTTGAAGATATCTTCAATTTGATTGATATTAATCATATTATCCTTTACCATTTGCCTAATAAATTTATATGCTCCACATTCATATTCTTTTTCCCAATATTCTTGATTTTCTGCATAAAAATTACATTTATGACATATAACATTTATTAATTGTCTATTTAAGGGACTTATATCATCTTCCGAACGAATAATTATATGCTTTTTAGCCATCTTTTTTTCACTTTTTCTATTATATTATTGATTTTAATTAGGTTTTATTTTTGTTTTCCAAATTGAAAACATTTAAATGAATCAATTCCATTGATGTTATTTGTATGTTGAAATGCACGATATCTACAACCTCCTCGACAATCCTCTAAAAATTCGCAATTTAATTCTTTACATTTTAAATCTTCTATATTCCAATTAAGATTTTTCTGGATCAATTCCCAACTCTTTTTAATTCCTAGTTTAAAAACATTTCCAATACTCTGTTCTGTGAAAAATCCACATTTGGTAACATTACCAACCACATCTATTGCCATCATATAAGGCCCACAGGCATAATTTATCTTTTCACCTTCATATGGTGTTTCATATATAATACCCCATCCATAATCTTTTAGTATTTTTCCTCCTTCCTTATAAGAAATCTCATATTTATTTCTTATTTCTTTTGGTGTGCTTTCATCAAATGTGGGAATATCTATTGACCAATTTTTAATTTCTCCTAAAGAAGAAATTAATTTATATAAACTATTAAAATCATTTAAATTTTGTTTATGAATCATCGTATTAACAGAAACCTTGATTTTATTTTCTATTAATGTTTTTATTCCTTCAATTGTATTTTGAAAACAATCAGCATTTCGAAACTCATTATGACTGTCTTCTAGTCCATCTATACTCACAAATAATTCAAAATTATTATCTTTTAACAATTTTAGAATTTCTTGGTTTTGTTCACTTATTAAAGTACCATTTGTGAGAAGAACTTTTTGTAAAGGAATTGTTTTAAGTTTTTGTAAAAGTTCTTTTAATTTTGTATATAAAAAAGGCTCTCCTCCTGTTAGAATCAATTTAATTCCTTGTAGATTATAGAATTTTTTTATTAGCTCTAAAATATTTTCTAAAGACATATCTACAAGATTCTTATCAGTTATATAACAATGTTTACAACTCAGATTGCACTTTTCAGTAATAGTTATCATTAGATTCTTTAGATAAGGGGGATTTAATGGATTTTCTTTAGGAACATTAATATATTCATTAATTAATAGAGAAGGATTTGAAACTATTGATGATTCAAATTGGATTATTCCTAGGTCTTTATATTGTTCGATAGCTTCTTTTACTTCATCTTTATTACTTAAAGGATTTTTTTCTATTATTTCTTTGATTGAATTCTCCCCATTAATCAATAATAATACTGAATAAGCTTCCTCATCAATAATATATGATTCATCATTTCTTAAATCATAAATATTATAATCCTTATATTTTCTCAGAACTATATGATTAAGTATATAAGGATATAAATTAAGATTCATATCTTAGGTTAGATTCTTGAAACATAAAAATATTAGGATAATATCTTAAAAGAAATTTAGATATATTTGAGTATATGATTTAGTGTTCTACTTTAATTTAATTTTTAAAACTTTTGGATTATATTATTGGAAATTAATACCCTATGTGTTCAAATTCTAATAATTCTGAATATCTCTTTTTGAAGGAAGTTTTTTTATATTCTATTAGAAGTTCCCAATTTTCTCTGCTTATCATTAATTTATTATTTTTTTTCATTTTCTATACTAAACCATAAGTTATAATTAAAATATTTTCTTAATAAAATAAAATATAAATTTATATTTATGATTATTAGAGTCCAATTTTTGAGTAAAAACATAATTATAATAAATAGAATGGATAAGTAAATCTACTCAATATATATTAGAAAAAGCGGGAAAATATCAGATAAAACATAAATTTAAATATACAGATAATATTAAGCATTCAATCAATTCTAACAATAAATTAAAAAGCGAAGGTATAAAGATCTAATAACCATATTGCTGTATTTCACGCATTTCTAAAAATCTTTTCTTAATAGAATTTAATTTATAATCTCTTAACTTTTCCCATTGGTCTCTATTAATTATTAAATTTTCTTTCTTTCTCATGTTTTATCTCCAAATTTATATTTTTTTTAAAAGACTTTTATTTTATTATTCTTAATAAAGAGATTTTATTGGTGATATATAAATGGATCATGGAAAAAAGTTAAGTAGTTTTAATCTGCTTTAAGAGTAAAAAGAAATATTTTCTTGAGAAATCATGATAATTTTTTTTTAATAATATATTTTGATAATCTTTTGTTTTGAATAGTTGATTTTTTATTTAAATATAAATAAAAGATATAAGATCAAAAATTAAAAAAGAAAGAAGATTTAAATCCCCCGATCCTGTCTAATATTCGGTTTCTCATCCATTCTCCTTTTTTATTACTTTCTTTCTTTTATTAATCTTTTTTCTTTCTTTTTTTCTCCAAATTGAACTATTTGGTTTTTAATTTCTAAGAAAAATTAAAAATCTTAATTATTGTTCATTATTTTTCGATTCTAATGATTTCTCAGGAAACTTAGTTCCATATTTCTCAACTAGTTGTTTAAACCTATTTAACTCTTCTTTTGAATTTTTGGTGATTTTGTTTTGCATTAATCTCATAATTATTCTTGCAATTGAATTTTTACTTGTGCCCTTCCAAGTCATTGAAATTTTAGTTCCATTTGGAATTGAATTTAAATTTGTTTCAACTTCAATATTTATTCCTTGTCCTGTGATTTGTGATTTAATTTTCTTCTCAAATTCATAATCAATCAATTTCTCTTCTAAAACATAAGAGTGACCTTTCTCTAGATAATGTAAATGACCTATAGCACCGATTTCTCCAAATTTTCCCTTGATTAATTCCACTTTTTCTAAATTACTCATCCATTGCATCATATTATGAGAATCTATAAAAGCACTCCAGACAATATCAGGGGATTTATTAATATCCATGGATATTATAAATTTAGCCATATAAACATTTCAATCTAAAATTATATTAAAATAATATATTAAATAAATACCAATGAAATTAATATATTATAGTTATATCGAAAGAAAAACTCTTTCATATACTTCATTATTTCTCATAGCTAATTCCTATAGATTTCATTAATAAATGATAAATCTAAAATTGGGTAATAATAATTAAGTTAACTTAAATAAAAAAAAAGATATTTGATTAGATTTATAAAAATCTAAAATTATGATATTATTTTTATTAATTTGATTTTGCTTCTGAGAGTTATACTTATGAGATATTTATTGATTTTCGCTTTTTGATTATTAAAGCAATTATTACAATAGGAATTATAAAAAAGAAAATCGATCCAAATGATATACTTCCATCATCATAATCTTCTAGTTTAAGTTCAAAGGAATAATCCGCAATAATCGTATGAAAGACACTCCCTTCTATTAAGATTCCATTGTCATTAAATGTCATTGAATAGTATATATCTCCATAGATACCTATTATTGTATTAACAAGCCCTCGGGAGATCATAACATCTGTATATCCATGATTAATTAAATATGATCCCAATAGAGATAGGTTTAATGGTTTGGGTACAATATAAAGACCTCCCGGCCATTCAAAAAAAGATTGCTCACTCATATCAAGATATCCTGTATTAGAATTCCATATAAGTATGTCCACTACTAAATATATTTCCATATTATTAGGATATATAATCTGTGCATTACATATTAGGTCTCCTTCCACTGATAATACATTTTTAATTAAAACCTGGTAACTATGAATATAATTGTCTTTCCAAGCAGTTTCATAAATACCCCAACTAAGTTTATCACCAATATCTACTCCTATTTCAGATTCATCAATAGAAAGAGCATTTGTATAAGGGATAAGAGAAAATATTAGCATAATACTAAAAGAAATTAACATCAGATTTCGCTTTAAGTTCATAATATTCTTCATTTTTGTTTAAATTTTTAATTATATTAGATTTTCGTGATATATAAGTTAATAAGACAATAATTTGGTAATTATAGACAATAATTTTGTCTAATGATTATTATTGGAATTTTTGGAAGTTTTTAACTATCCTGCTGCTTAGTATGCTGTGATTTTATGGGATCATGGAAGCGGTTGGAAGAGTAATGTCCAAGGAAATGATTTAAATAAATCAGTTTATTATGATGATACTGATATGGATTATCTCATTCAAATAGAATTACAATCAGTAGTTGTCCAATAATAGAATAAACCATTTAAAAATATCAATTTCTAGCCGTCTTGGCAATAATATTAGTATTTAACTTATTATCTCTTTTTTTTTTATATCTATTTTTCACCAGCACATTATATCAAGAATTATATTTAAAATCAGATGTTATTAATTGATTTTATTAATAAAAAAAGAGTATTAATTAAATTATTTCTCTACGATTTTAGTTTCATCATCTACTAATGTATCTTCTTTTAATGAACCAGGTTTTAATTTTGGAAATTTAGATATTAAATTTATATTTTTTTCATTTAATTCTTTAATGGAATCTTCACGACTAATAATTTGAATCTTCTCAACACCTTTTTCTTTATTCAGAGTTTTTCTGTATTTTTTCAGTTTTCTTATAGATTTAGGAATTTTGATATTTTTAACTTTAAAGGTGTTTAAAATAGAAGAGTCAAACAAAAATACAGAAATAGTTGATTTATTTTCCACTCAAATTAAAGATTTAGATTATATTTTTGCGAAGATCTCAAACAAAATCTCTAATAATCTAAAAAAACTGCATCTTGGCATTATTTTTCCAACAATAAATAAAGTAATTAATAAAATCTTAGATGAACAATTAAAGATCATTAGAGAGAATTTGAAAATAAGAATGATTAAAATTCAAAGTATTCTGAGCAATAAATGAATCAATTATTAACATAAAATATGAAATAAGCTAAAATATTCATAGGAATAAAATGGCTTTATTGTTGAAATAAACAAAAAAAATATATTAAAAAAAATATTTAAAGTTAAGGTTTTTAGCAGCCGCCACCACATTTGCAAATGCAGCCACCGCCGCACTTACAACTGTTTGAGATGCAGCCTCCGCCACACTTACAAGCAGTACTTGTTGTTTTTTCCTTTTTTACAATTTTCATTTTTATACTCCATAAATATAATTTGTTATTAATTAAATACTCTAATAGATTTTTAAATCCTTGGATTATTAACTATAATATGAAAATTTCCGAAATCAATATGAATATAACGTTTAATATAATGATAGATTTGTAGTATGAAAAAATTATATAATAGTATGAATAAGTGAAAAATTGTTATTGAGATGAAATTGATAATTAGAATAGAAATTGGTAATTATTATAAGAATAAATAAATTTTTATAAATAGTTGTAAGGTTATCTTAGGAAATGTTTGATAACGATGTCATCTATTTTTGAAAACATGGATAGATCTGCGACCCAATTGTTTATTTCTTCCACTCCAAATCTTTTTTCAAATGCTAAATGAAACATTTCTGTTCGAAATAAAATTTCACTTGAACTCCCCCTTGTAAACATTAAACACATAGTAGCTTGTCCATGATGAACTATAATCTTTTTTTCAGCATGGTCTATCTCCCTTAAGTGACCTTTTTTAGAGAGAATTTCTTTTAATAATGAACTAATCCCACCAAGAGCACTACCCACAATATCATCAAGATTATTTTGTTCTATTTCACCCTTTGTAAAATAAAATTGATGAATCAATACATTTGATTTTAACTGAATAATTAATAATTTATCTAATTTTTGCAACCAATCCATTTCAGAAATATCAGGTAATATATTCCAACAATAACTTGCCATAAATAAACCAATTATAATAAGATTATAATGTAATAATAGATTCCAATTTGGGATTAAAGACCACATATCTGGTAAGTGGAGTGCATTAGAAAAACCTGATAAAAACATGCCTAAAATGAACCACCGAACAGGTTTTTTTACTCTTACAATATTTAAATTATTAAATTGATTCATAAAATTATAATGAGTGATCATTGTAGGAATTGCTGCTATTGCCCCTGTTATTTCATATGCAATTCCAAAGAATTCTTTAAATCCTAAAAGGATTATAGGATCAATAAATATGGTAATTAATGTAAAGGGAAAATATAACTTTCTTTTTTTTTTAGGATCATTTATTTTATTACTTAATTCTGTAAAAAAGACTATAAATATAAAACCTAACCACATAAAGAAGAAACTAAAATCAAAAAACCACATATTAAAAATTTGACAGGAAGAGTTAAAAAAATAATAAAAACCGCGTAAAAATACATAAATAGCAAAGCATAAAATAAAAAGAGCATATCCAGTCATTGCTGAAAGAATTCTATCTTTACTTACCCTTCTTATCATTAAATATGTCATGTAAAGTAATGTTAAGAATGCTGAAAACCAAAATAACATGAGTATATCATGAATAGTTCCATGAGGAATTATAGGTATGGACATTGTCTTAAAAAATATATTTTTTAATAATTAAAGTTTAAGTTTATCAACATTATTTATAAATATTTATTTTTTCCCTAAATCAAATTATAAAAAAGAATACAATTTGGCATAAAAAATCAATGTTTTTATAGGAATTAAATTTAATTTCTTTATAGTTTGAAGTATTCTCTATTATAAGAATTTGAATAAAAATAATAATAAAAAAATGGTAATATAATGATTCCATCAATAGAATGGGTAAATAATAAAGTCAAGATGATTGATCAGACTATTTTACCTCATGAATTAAAATTTTTAGAATTTAATAATTTTAGAGATGTAGCAAATTCAATTAAAGTGATGAATATTCGAGGAGCTCCAGCTATAGGAGTTGCTGCTGCTATGGGAATGGCATTGGCTACACTTGATTATAACAATCTTCCAAAAGAGGATTTTTTAAATAAAATGGAAGAAGCTGCTGAAATAATCAGAAATACACGCCCTACAGCTTCAAACTTATTTTGGGCAATAAATCGAATAATGAATGTAATAAAGAAATCAATTGGAACCTCTCTTGAAATATCTGAAGAAGTAATAGAAGAAACGAAATTAATGGCTCAAGAAGACGTTAATGTAAATAAAAACATTGGCAAATATGGCGCAGAACTATTAAATGATGGTGATACCGTTTTAACCCACTGTAATGCAGGATCTCTAGCAACAGTGCAATATGGTACAGCTTTAGCTCCAATCAGATCTGCTATAGAACAAGGTAAGCTCATTTCAGTTATAGCTGATGAGACTAGACCTAGATTACAGGGAGCAAGATTAACAGCTTATGAATTACATTATGATAAAATACCTGTAAAAGTTATCTCTGACACATCTTCAGGATTATTAATGAAACTAGGAAAAATTGATAAAGTAATTGTTGGAACAGACAGAATAACTTCTGATGCTGTTTTTAACAAAATTGGTACATATCTTGTAGCATTAGCAGCCAAAGATAACATGATTCCCTTTTATGTAGCGGCTCCAACATCAACATTATCGCTTGATGAAATAATAGATGACGTAGAAATTGAGCAGAGAGATAGTAAAGAAGTATCACATGTACTAGGAAAAGTTCAGATTGTTCCTGAAGGTGTAGAATGTTTAAATTATGCCTTTGATATCACACCTTTTAGATTAGTTACAGGAGTAATAACTGAAGATGGTGTATTTACACCTGAAGAACTCTTAAAAAAATATAAAAAATAGATTTTAGTATAGATTTTTTTTCTTTAATCATTTATATCTATGATTCAGAATAAATAATATCTAATATTTTTCTTAAATCTCTGAGATTTCTTGCAAGACATAAATTATATCTATATTTATTTGAGAATTGTATATTTCTTGTAAGCCATATAGCATTTCTCTTTAATTCTTTAAATTTATATTCTTTTATATCTCTCGTTAATGATATATCTTGAATAAACTCATTCATTATTTTTTCATAAATCTCTAATCTTTTCTTCATTAATTTTACATGGTTATTTTGATAAATTATTTTACCATTTGAGAGATATTCGTGGATATTATTAAAAATCTCAGGATTTCCCATGGATTCCCTTCCAATCATTAAAGCATCAACATTGGTATGTTTAAGCATATTCTCTGCATCCATAGGTGTATTGATATCTCCATTTCCTATTACTGGTATATTTAATCTACTCTTTATTTCTTTTAAGGCATCTAAATTTAATTTAATTGGTTTGAAGCGATCCATTGCCGTTCTTGCATGAATAATTATAAAATCTAGACCTGAATCATTTATCATTTTACTGAATTCATTAATATTAACAATTCCATCATAACCAATGCGAGTTTTTAAAGAGACTGGTCTTGATGAATATTTAACAACTAAATTAATAATTGTATTTAATAACTCTAAATCTTTAATTAAATATCCTCCATGTTTAGTTTTTAAAGATCTTACTGAGCTACATCCAGCGTTTAGATTTATCGAAGCGTATTTATAACTTTCTAAATGTTCTAATGCACCTTTAAATGTATTAGGATCACTTCCGACTAATTGGATTGATATAGGTTGCTCTTCTTCAATCTTTATCAATTCTTGTTCAAGAAATTTAGGATTTTTTATTATTCTTTTTGTATATATCATTGGAACGTATACTAACCCAATATCTTGAAAATATCGACAAAATCTCCTAAAGGGAGAAGTTGTTACATTTTGTAAAGGAGCTAATAATAAATTATTACTTAACGATAAGGATCCTAATTTCATTATTGAGTTAAAATTTTTTTTATATTGATTTCTGATTCATAAAACAGATGTTTTTTAAAAATCGAACAATATCTTAATTAAAAAAAATTCCTTATAATTTTAATTTAATTATTGTATTAAATTAACTGAAAATAAAAAAAAAGGTTAAAGATATGAAACAATTTGAATTAAAATATCCTCCAATATCAATAGATTATTTAGAGGGAGAACCATTGAAATTATTAAATGATTTTAGATTTTATCATAATAAAATAAAATTCAGAAAGGACATTATTAAGCTACAGAATTTATTTCAAAAATATTTAAATACTCCACTTCAAGCAACGGGTATTCGTGATTCCTATATGAAAGAACCATATTTTGAATCTTACTTGATATTATTCTTTTCAACTTTTAAATTAATCCAATGTATTAATGATATTATGGAGAATTATCTCGATATTACAATTAAAGAAGGATGTTTTTACCTCGAATCTAATTCAACTTATATGATACTTTTATCAAAAGATATAAATGGGATGAGAGCCGGAATTGATGAAATGGAGGATATATTAGACCAAGTATTAGATAAATATTTCCAAGAACAGAAATTTGAAGATTATATCCAAATTTATCCATTTAAGCTTTATAATTGTGGTAAAAAGTGAGAAATTTTAAAATAAATCAATTAATAACAATTAATTATCCAAAAAATGTCCAAGGCTTCTGTCTTTTCAATTTATAAGCTTTTTCAGCATATTCTTCAACCATTCTATGTGTATTAAAAAAAGCAGCTAAAGCAATAGCATTTTTACATTTAAAAAGCCATTCATCATGATTCATGTAAGTGGGGATAACTTCATTTTCTAATATATCATATATATCATGAGCGTCGCGATTCCAGTCATTTATCTTCTCATCTTTTGTATACTCTTCTGGAAATTTACCAATTGCCCACCCTCCTAATTTATTCATATGAAATCCCTCAATCCACCATCCGTCTAATACACTTAGGTTGAGAACTCCATTGAGTGATGCTTTCATACCACTTGTTCCACTGGCTTCCCTATATCTTTCAGGATAATTCATCCATATATCCACTCCTGATACAAGCATATGGGCTAAATCCATATTATAATTTTCCATGACAATCACTTTCACACCATAATTATCATATAGGTATTCTCCTGCTTCGAATATTTGTTTTATATATTTTTTACCCTCTTGATCCTTTGGATGTGCTTTACCTGCAAAAATAAATTGGATTTTACCCTTACATATATTGCCTAATTGATCAGGATCATTAAAAATTAAAACAGCTCTTTTATAAGTAGCAAATCTCCGAGCAAAACCTATAGTAATGAGTTCCTCATCCAATAAATTCCAAGAATGCCCTTTTTGGTAACTGATTAAATTGAATTTATTTTCTATATGAGCATCAAACAAATCCAAATCATCAATCTCAACTGCATTTTGTAATACTTCTGGATGTGTCCTCCAATTAGGCCATTTTCTATCAAAGAGTTTTCTAATTGGTTTTGAAACCCAGAATGGTAGATGAATTCCATTCGTTATATAGTCGATTTCATAATTTGGAAACATTTCTCTAGTTACTAAACCATGTTTTTTTGAAACACCATTAATATATCTAGCACTATTCATTGCTAAGAGGGTCATATTTAATTCTCCATTTTCATTCCCTAATTTTAACATTTCTGGAGGAAATCTATTTTCGAAGACTTTTTTAATCAAATCATTGTTAAATCGATCATGGCCCGCTGGAACTGGCGTATGTGTTGTAAAAACAACTTTTTCTCTTACTTTTTTAATATCATTCTTATATTTATTATAAAGTTCAATAGTAGAAAATGCTCCATGGCCCTCATTAATGTGATATGTACTAATATTGTTGAAACCTAAAGAATTTAATAATCTTACTCCCCCTATTCCTAGTATAATTTCTTGGCATATTCTATTCCATCTTGATG
This sequence comes from uncultured archaeon, assembly GCA_964525635.1. Classification (GTDB taxonomy): domain Archaea; phylum Asgardarchaeota; class Lokiarchaeia; order Sigyniarchaeales; family SOKP01; genus JAFGOA01. The sequence goes on along the minus strand of CAZGJX010000056.1, from coordinate 11,145 downwards.
TAGAATCATAAAGTGAACCTGTTAATTTATGCATCCATGGTTCATTTCCCTCAACATCTGTTGTTAGAAGATATATTGGTATAACATGTCCCGATTGTCCGATAACTCGATATAGCCAAGCACTTACTTTTATAATTTTATTTTCTAATTTAAGAGTAATTGGCTTCTCTACTTTATCAAACTCATAGAAGAAACTCCATTCGATTTCTTTTTCTTTTTGATCTCCTTTTTCATTAAATAATTGATAAAAATATCCTGTACTATAACATAAACAAATTCCAACCATAGGAATCTTTAGATCTGCAGCAGATCGTACTGTATCTCCTGCTAATACACCTAAACCTCCACTATAAGTTGGTATATTACTATCTAAAGCAATTTCCATAGAAATATATGCAACTTTAGTATCATCAATTAAATTTTGGTCAATTTCCATAATATGTCAACTAACTATCAGATAATTTTTATATTGAATATTGTAATTATATTATTTTATTATTTTATTTAATAGTTTTACAGAAATATAAATCATCACTTAAAGAAATATAGAAAAAATAATAAATAAAGTAAAAGATAATTTAAAACTTATTTAGATTTTCAAATTTGTATTTTCTAAAATTTCCACCTTTATATTTGGATCCTTTTGATTTAAGAGTTTCTTAAATTCATTTAAATCTTTATTCCAATTATGCATAGGAACGACATATTCTGGTTTTATATCCAAAGCAGCATTACAAGCTTCTTCAAAATCCATTGTATAAGTTCCTCCACAGGGAAGAAGTGCAACAGTTATATCTCTTGACTCTAAATCCTTCATTTCTGGAATTCGTTCTGTATCACCTGCATGATAAATTCTTTTTCCTTCGGCTTCAATAATAATTCCAGCGAATTGATTACTTTTTGGATGAGTACTTTTTCTAATGGTATATGCTGGAATTAATTCAATTTTAATTCCTTTTTTTTCATATGAATCACCAAGTTTTAATGCTTTACTATTGAATTTTTTTAAATTTCTTTCAATTGCCTCCGGACCAATAACAATTGTATCCTCTTTTAGAACATTGTTAATTGCATTATCGTCCATATGATCATAATGATTATGGCTTGATACAATGATATCGGCTTTTTCTTCATTTTTAGGGATTTCATATGGATCCAGATAAACTATAATTCCATTATTTGTTTTAATTTTAAAACATGAGTGAGAAATCCAAGATATTTCCAACAAGTCTCACCTCTTGATGTTTTTATAATATTTTCATTTGATTTTGTATAGTTAAATTATACAAAATTAAGATTATGTATTAATTAGGAAGAAACAATATATAAGACTTTTAATTTAGATTGTAAATTCTTCAATAAAAATTAAGAAATAGTTATTTTTCTTTATCATCATTCTGATTTATCTTCCATTCAGGACTCTCAAGCGACATTTTCTTAGAGATTCCATGTTTATCAGGATTTTTCAAATCAATATCTTTTAACCTTTTTAAAAACATCTTATTTTTAAAATTAGGTAATTCATTTAGAAAAGGATTATTTGAAATAGGATTTATTAAATCTAATTGAAATAAATCATTTTTTTTTTTAAATCTATCCTGAAATATACTTTTCTCAGTTATTTTTTTATCAAATATATGATTTCCTGGTTTTAATGGATTATTCCTAACATTTTTCGAATTATTTAATTTCTCTGGTATTGTATAATCTGTTATCTTACAGATAGGACAATTCAATTCATCAAGACCATGGATACAAGGCATATTAATCTAATTTAAAGAACATATTATTGATATTTTATCAAATTAATTACATCTTATAATGTTTTTTATTATTAAATATGAATAATTTGAAAATACTCTATAATATCTTTTCTATTGGTAAATAATTTTAAAAATTATAAATGTATTAATTATTCATTAATAGAAAGAAAAGCTTGAAAATGACAAAAGCGATAATTCTATCGGGTGGTTGGGGGACAAGACTGCGACCACTCACTTGTACTATTCCAAAAACGCTAATTCCTGTTGGGAATAGACCTGTAATTGAAAGGCAGATGTTACTTTTAAAAAAAGCTGGGATTAATGAGATCGTTCTTGCCGTTAGTGTTATGTCCGATTATTTAAATAATTATTTTGGGAATGGCGAAAAATTAAAATTAAAACTTCATTATACTGATGAAAAAACACCTATGGGAACTGCTGGTGCTCTTAAATTAGCTGAAGAATATTTAGGAGATGATAATTTTTTCATGGTTAATGGAGATGTTATTTTAAATTTTGATTTTAAAGATATGCTTAATATACATAATAATCAAAATAAAATAGGAACAATCGCAAGTAGATTAGTCGATAATCCTACTAGATATGGTGTTTTAATTATAGATGAAAAAACTCAAAATATATTGGAATTTTTGGAAAAAGAAAGATTTAATCTTCCTATTAAAAAGAATCAAAAATTTCCTGTTAATGCTGGTATATATATATTAGAACCAGAAATATTCTCTTATATTCAACCATATAAAAAATTATCATTAGAAAGGGATGTTTTTCCTATTTTAGCAACTGAGAGAAAATTATCTCATTATACCATATCAGGAATTTGGAAAGATATAGGGTTACCTAATGAATTATTGGAAGGAAATATTCTTTTAATGAAAGAAATCCTAAAAAATAACGATATAAGTAATAATAATTTAATAGAAAGTAATGCAAATATAGATCCAAGTGTTAAAATTAAATCTCCCGTGAATATAGGTGAGAATGTTATCATAGAACAAAATTGTGTAATTGGACCTAATGCAATTATAGGTCATAACGTTAATATTGGAGTAAATTGCGAGATAAAAGAAACTTTAATTTTCAATAATGTAAATATTTCAGAAAATACGAAAATTGAGAAAACAATAATAGCAGATAATTGTTATGTTCAAAAAAATGCTATTTTAAAGGGAAAAAAAGACCAACCTGTCATTCTTAGTTCATATGTACATATTAATGAAAATATTAAATTAATCGCTTCTTCAGATCATCCTATTTCTATCTGTCATCATGAAGTTGTAAAAGAAGATATTAAATAATTTAATATTTTAATTATTTTCAAATTTGTCTAATACTAATTCTAAATAAGACTTTCTAATAGAGTCTTTTTTCTTAATATGAAAAAAATCTAAAAATTCAAATAATATTTGCTTTGTTTCTTCGATATTTTCTTCTAATTCTGTACCTATTTCTACTTCAAGGAAATATTGGGTCAATAAAGGTATATAATCTATAAGAATTTCTATTTCATAATTCTTATATAAAGTTTTATATAGTTGTCTTTCTTTTTTTATAGTTAATACTTCTATAAATCCGATAATGGTTAATAGTTCTTTTAGAGTATCTCCATCCTCAACCTTTATTTCAATTTCTTTTCGAGTTTTTGTATTATTATCTAATTTTTTTCCCTTATATGTGAGATAATAATTTATTTTTTTAGGAATTTCTTTGTCATTTTTACTAAATTCAATTGATTTTCTTATTCTTAATGCCTCATCGGACTCTATAAAATCTCTGAGCCCATGTGGCATATTATAATATGTATCTTCATGATTAAGAGAACTTTTATATTTATAGCGTTTGTTTTTTAGTTGCTCTTCAAAAAATTCTAGATTCTCAATATGAGCCTTTACTTCGACTTCAATCAATAAAAACACTTTTTTTATCGAATATTTATTATAGAAGTAATAATATTTATCTTAAGAAATAATTTTGGTTTTTTAGAAGTTTCGAGTTGATTCTATATTAATAATTTAAAACAAAAAGTCGATAGACTTGCTAAAAAATATGGATATTTATCTTATATGATTGAAAGATATATTAAATTTTTTGGATTAGAAGAAACAATAAACCTTTTAAATGCTAATGAACATCCGTCCATATTAAGTATTAGAGTTAACACATTAAAGATAAATCCTTCAGATTTAAAAATAAGATTAGAAAAAAAAGGCTTTTTATTAAAAAAAATAGATTGGATACCTTATGCTTTTAATGTAGTTAAATCCCCTTCAAATCTAGGAGCACTTCATGAATATCTACAAGGATATTTTTACATACAAAATAAAGTTTCTATGCTCCCTCCTATTATTTTAAATCCAGATTCTAATGACCTTATTATTGATATGTGTGCTGCTCCAGGGGGAAAATCAACTCATTTAGCTCAGATAATGCAGAATAAAGGAAAACTAATTTTAATAGAAAGAAATAAAAATAGAATTCCTGCGTTAGAATTTAATCTACGTAGAATGGGAATTTATAATTCAATTTTGATTAATGACGATGCAAAAGAATTAAAAAAATTAAATTTAAAGGGCGATAAAATTTTACTGGATGCACCATGTACAGGAGAAGGATTAATCAGGGATGATCCAGAGAGAAAAAATAATCGAACTATGGATGATATAAAAAAAATAACAAAAATACAGGAGGATTTGTTATCTGCTGGCTTAGTCTCATTGAAAAATAATGGATTATTACTTTATAGCACCTGTTCAATAGCACCTGAAGAAAATGAATATGTTATCAATAATGTTCTTAAAAGAAAATCTGGTTTTAAAATTGAGAAAATTCATCAACAATTTGGTATACCTGGTTATAATCAAATATTAGATGATGAATTAATTAATGATCTAAAGTATTCTCAACGCTTTTTTCCACATATTCATGATTCAATCGGATTTTTTATTTGTTTGATAAAAAAGAATTAATTTTAATTTCAAAAAAGCAAATTTTTATATTTCTATAAATATATTATACCAGTGACTGAAACTACCAGTCACTGGTACTTGATATTCAAAATTATAAAATTAAAGTAGATCTGAAATGGTTGAAGAATATGCAAAAAGTTATGAAAAAGTAATAAAAAAAAATTTCGCTACTATTTTTATTCTTTCGATACTTAAAGATGGACCTTCACACGGATATGAGATAAACAATAAAATAAGAAAACGTACGTTGGGGATATGGAATCCAACAGCATCAACATTATATTGGATATTAAAAAAACAAAGAGAAATGGGATTAATAAAACTTGTTTATCAAAAAAATAAGATAAGAAATAAACAAGTTTATGAAATTACAGATAAAGGGAAAGAAACATTAAGACTTATGAAAAAAAGTCAAAATAAAATAAGAAAGGTTTATAAACATTTCTTATCATTATCATCAGAACATATTTTTCCATTTGATTCAGAAGAACTAGAGTATTTTGATAATATCCTAAATTATCAATTATTATCAAATATAATTAAACCAGAAAAAGAAAATTTGGATTTAAGTCCTAAAAAAAAACTGCATCTTTTAAATCTTCAAAAAGAGACTATTATTGTAGCTCGTGATAGATTAAATGATTATATCAAAAAAATAAATGAAATAATCTTAAATATTAAAAAGGAATTGGAGGACTCAAATTAAGAATATCAAGTATTAAAAAAATAAAAAATGGTGATATAATATGGCTAAGAATGAACTCTTTATAATAGTATATTTTAATGAGGATTTCCCTTAACTATAAAAAACGAGTTTATCAAATCTTAAATGAGTTAAAAATCCCCTTAATCGATGAAAGAGTATATGAAAAAGTAAATCTAAATACTGGGGGAGCATTAGCTACCGTTATTTTTAAATTTGAAGAAGATGAATCTATTATTCAAGGTTTTCTCAGTCTTGCAGAATACTTTCGTACAGTTGTGATAAAAAGAAAGGATGAATTCTTCATTCCTCTTCCTTCAGTCTTATTTCAATTGATTAACTCATAAAATCTATTTATTTTCTTTTTTTTTTTAATTAATTATCTATAACTTTTTTAGAATAATGATTAGACAAATAGTAGTAATATAAAAATTGATTAAGTTCAATTTCATATAATTGTGTTAAATATGCTTTTATTATCTATGGCTGTTTCCTGAGAAAATATCCTTTATCTATAATGTTTAAAGCAATTATATCATCCATTTTAAGAAATTTTATTTCATTTTCATTTTTTATTAATTTACTAATTGATATTAATTCATTTAATTGGTTAAAAATTAGAATATGAGAATCTATTTTCATATTTTTTAAATCAGATTTAATCATCCATTTTTTTATATGATTTCCATAAAGTATTGACTTTTCAGCTTTTTGATCTACGAAAATATGTAATTTTTTTGGAAATAAATCGATATTTACAAAATATTCTGCTCCTTCAATACTGAGATAGAATTCTCCTTTTTTTATAAATCCAAGATATATCCCTGAAAATTGGATTTTATTCTCGAAATTTAATATAATTTTTTCTAGGTCCTCAGGAATGAAAAAGATCTCGGGATATTTTTTTAGTTCATTATTTCTATCAATTAAAACATATAAAAATTGATTATTAATATTTAAAAAAGAAATGAAATTTGAAGAAATTTTAACCAAAGAATTTCTAATAATTTTTTTTTCTATTGTATTTAAAGCTCTAAAATCTGTTAAAACAACCATTTTCGGATAAGATAAATAAATAAAACATTTTTATTATTTATTAATCATTATGTTAATTAAAAATTGGTGTTAATTTGTATGGGTATAAGAAAGATTGAGGATGAGATTGATCTCAGGGAAGCCATGAGAAAAAAAGCTGCTGAATTGAAATTTAAAGAAATGGAAGCGAAAGCTTCAATAAAAAACCTCACGAAAGAAAAAATTGATGAAATGGCAAAAAAACATGGAGTAATTTTAGCATTAAATCCTAAATTAAAAGAAGAAGTTGAATATCTCCAAAAAAAATATAACATACCATCTTCAAAAATTATTAAAGAACAAATAATAGAAATTGATGTATTAAGTAAAAAAAGTAAAATTGATTTTGATAAACTTGGAATGTTGGCTTATCAACGTATTCTTCTTAGAAAGGAAGAAATAGGAGTTGGATTATTACCTTTATCTGAAATCTTTGATGTTGTAAATACGGGGATACTAAATGGAAAAGTAGAGATTAGAGATGTTGCTAAGGCTATGGATAATCTTGAAAAGAGAGGTGTTATTGAGGAAGTGAAAAAACTTGAATCAGGTGCTATAATGGTTCAATTTTTTCCTATTCATTATACTGCAGATCAAAATAAAGTAGTTAACTTAGTAAAAGAAAAAGGTCAGGGCGTTATAGTATTAGAAGATCTTATTAAAGATTTAGGATGGACGCAAAATAGATCACTTAAAGCATTAAAATCCTTAGAAGATAGTGGACTTGCTAAATTTACAGAATCTATTCTTAAAGGAAAACAATGGTTTTTTCCATCACTATAATTTATTTTAAAAATTATTCAATTGCTATTTTTAAAGCAACTTGGTCATCATCGGTTTTAATAAGCTTCCCCTTTCCTTCTTTTGAGAGCATTTCAAATATTTTTACAATATCTGCTTTAGGAAGCGAACTAAATTCTTCTTTTGCATCTCTAATTTCATAGAGAAGTATAGGTTCTATTTTTCCCAGCTCATAAGCCCATTCATATATTTCATCGGCCCAAATATCTAAAGTTTTCCAATAAACCCTAATTTTATCCTGTTTTTTAGAAATCCATTCTCCTAATTCATCATCTACCAATTTATTTGCTATTTCTTTTATAGCATTTTTACGGTTTTCGAATTTTAAAAAGGGTTTTTCACTGTGTAGTTTTGTTAGATAGAGAATATGCAATATCGCATATCTAGCATAATCGAACAGAACCTTACCCCATTCATTTTGCCAAGATTCAAAATCATTGGGATTTTTAGTCTTATTGGGAATTTGAAACATATAATCATATCTAGGTTCTTCAAGCCAAGGATAATGTTCAAGTAATTTCTCATAAGGAGATAATTCCTTTTCGATTAATCCTGCTTCTCCAACGATTTCTTTCTCCAATTCATGGAGTTGTGATTCAATATATTCTGCATTTTTCTCATATGTTTTATGATCAATACGTTCTAACTCTTCACTTAAAAATGTATCAATTTCATTTAATTTATCTTCAATTTTTTCAATTCCACTAATTTCTATATTTTCATCAGATATTAACTCGTCTGTTGTTTTCTTTGTTTCTTTGGACTTAGATTCCTCTTCTATTTCCTCCTTTTCCTTTTGTTCCCTTTCTTTTTGTTCTTTTAATCTTCTTAATCTCTCTAATTCTTCTCTTAATTTCTCTAGTTCTTTATCTGTCTTTTGTTTAATTTCCTTTGAAACTTCTTTAACTCTCTTTCTTTGTCTTTCCATTTTTAACAACAAATCTTATGTTAATTAATCTTGACCGTATTTATCTTCCCAATCTTGATATTGTTTTAATTCTTCTTTGTATAGTATTGGTTTAGATCTCTTCAATGTTTTTTTAAAATCATTAATTGTAATAGCTCTCCTTTGTACATCTGAATCTGGGTTATCAATAAGACCTGAAATGTCTATTTCCCGAATAGGTAGCATTACTACTTCATTACAAATATTTGCTATATCTCTTCCAGAGTATCCCTCTGATCTAACTGCTAATTCAACAAAATCATCATCTTCCATCGTCATATTAACCCCTTTAGTATTAAGCTTGAAAATAGCCTTTCTAGCTTCCATATCTGGCAGAGGAACAAACACTCTTTTTTGAAATCGGCTAAGAATAGCATTATCTAGATCCCAAGGATGATTTGTTGCCCCTATTACAAGTAGAGGTTTATCACTTGAAGATTTTAATCCTTCTATTTCACTTAGAAGTTGTGTTTTTACTCTTCTTTCACCTCCACTTTCAGTCCCACCTCTTTTTGTTGCCACAGCATCAATTTCATCCATAAAAATTAGACTTGGAGCTCTTACTCGCGCTAATTTAAATAAAGAACTAATTAATTTTTCACTCTCTCCAAGCCATTTACTTAATAAATCTGAAGCAGAAGTACCAAAAAATGTAGCATTGATTTCAGATGCCGCAGCCTTTCCTAGTAAAGTTTTACCACATCCTGGTGGACCAAATAATAAGATTCCTTTCCATGGCTTTACTGCTCCCGTAAACCATTCTGGTTTTAAGATAGGTAAAACTATTGCTTCTCTTATTAATTGTTTGCTATTTTCTAATCCTGCGATATCTGACCATTTAATATCAGGTGATTCTGTAATTATTGTTCCTGAAACCATATCGAATAATTCCTGTTCTTCAGTAGATACATTTTCTCCTTCCTCTTCAATTTTATCTTCAGTTGGTTTACCTGAATCCCTTTTAGATGGAACTCTTTTCGAACTTCCACCTTTTAAATGGGCTTGTAAAACCTTAGCACGATCTAAATATTCCTCTATTTGAAGTTTACATTTCTGATTCATAATTTGATTTTTATTAAATTTTATAAATTGAATTAAACTTTCGGCTGCTCTCTGATATTTTACTACTGCTAGTCTGTATTGACCTTTCGAATCTAAAGCCACAGCTTCTTGTGCTTCTTGTACTGCAAATTGATATAATTTTGAATCTACGGAGGACATTCCTTCTTACCCCATAATATAATTATTTTAGAATTTTTTAAATCTCTTTTATTATAACAATCTAAATTATTATTAATATATATAGTCTTTAGAATTTTTATATTCATTTATATTATTATATTTTAAAAATAACATGAGGAATTGATTCAATCTTTATAAAATTGCTAAAGTTATCAACTTTTATTATTATAAAAAAAGGATAATCTTATAACAATTTAAAATATACTCTTTTCCGATTATTTTACTAGAAAGAGTATAAAAAGTCATTAAGACGATTGCTATAGATAATCTAACATAGCTATAAAGATTATATTAAATAAAATAAGTACTTTCAATTTTAACAGAACTTATTTAGTTGTAATTTTAAAAATAATTTTTGGACTCCAAAAATAATTTTATATAATTAGATTTTTTATATATTATAAAAAGAATAATAATTTTTTAGGTGATTTCTCATAGGTTTTTTAAAAGATATTAGTGGTTGGCTTTCTGGAGGCAAAAAAAGCGATACTATTCGCTCTGCAACTATAAAGTTAAAAGTTTTTAATAAACGATTACTCCGTCAATCTAAGAAATTAGATATGAGCGCTAAACTTGCCAGAGATAAAGCAGTGAGGCTACGACAACAAGGAGATATGGACGGATCAAAATTTCATGCCAGAAATTATTTGCAAGTAAAAAAGCAGGCAAGAGCTGTTGATGCATTTAGAACAAATTTAGAAGGCTTATTATTTAAATTAGAACAAGCAAGTGCGATTAGTGATGTAGCAGGTATTATGAAAAATATTGCACAATCTGTTGCAAATCTTAAAGCAACACTTTCAATACCTCAGATAACAGAAATGATGACTGATATTAATATGAACATAGAAGATTTCGAAGTAACTTCTGAAATAACGGCTGAGGGTATTGATGGTATAACTTTAGACACTGCTGTAACAGACGACCAAGTAAGTGATGTTCTTGGTGAGATAGATGCTGAAATAAATGTTGAAATGACAGGGGCTTTACCAAGTGTTACCTCAAATGAAAAAATAGATGAACTTGAAAAGGAATTAAATAGATTAAAATCTAAAGATTAAAGTTTTTTTAAAATTTTTTAACTTTTTACATAATTGAAGTTTTAAATTGGGTCTATAAGAATTATAATTTCTTTTAGGTAAGAGTAATGATATTATAATATCCTCTTTATATAATTCTTAAAGAGCCTACTTAAATAAAGTTTTTAAGATTGGACTATATTTCTAATTTAATTCAATATTTTATTTAAGTTAAAATTAAGTGAAAATAATGAAACCTGAGATTATAACAATTGGGAGTTGCACATTAGACTGTATTATTCAATTAAATGATATTCTTAGATTTGAATTGTTTGATAGAGATAAAATAAAAAAATATACAGCAATTGAATATAGTCGAAAGATGAATGTTGATAACGTTAGATTCGTTCCTGGAGGTTCGGCTGCAAATATAGCTTGTAATTGTGCTATGTTACATTTAAATAGCGCTTATTTAGGAGTTTTAGGGAATGATTTTTCAGCAACTATCTGTATGGATGATATGCATAAAAGAGGAGTAGATCTTTCTCATGTAATTCAAACGGATAAAGATAGTACGGCATTTTCAGTTATCTTAAAAACTGAATTTGGAAAA
>CAZGJX010000055.1:0-26406 GCA_964525635.1 uncultured archaeon | reverse complement strand
TTATCTTTTCTCGTGGATAGATCTTATAAATGATCCTTCTTTTGTAAAATTAGTCAAATTTAGCTTTTTAACGTTATAATAATTTCATGATATGTCTGAAATAAAATGTAATAAAACATCTTTGATTTCTTGAAGAAATAATTTAAGTTTTTTTGTAGCCTTAATAATATATGGTGTTTTTGGTTGAATACTGGTAATTGAATTTTCAAATTTTTTTATAATTTTTGCATAATTATAAATACCATAAAAACAATATTCTATAATTATATTAGACAGAGATGCATTATATTAAGATGCTGGATAAAGTATCAATTAAAATCAAGAGAACATTTGACTCTATTAATTCTAAGGAAAATCTCAAATTAGACTTAGCAATATTGGTATTATTTCAATTGCTTTATGCTCTAATCATATTATATTTTCCCTACTATAATTATGGATGGCCTTCTTCTCCCGATGCTAAAGTATATGCGGATATGGCGTTAGGAAAAACCGTCTCAGGTACCTTTTCTAATCGAATTCTCGTCCCTTTTTTAGTATCTCTTCTACCCAACGAATTTCATTATTTTGGATTTCTTTTCTTGACATTATTGGGTCTAAATCTCTCAGTATTGTTTTTATATTTACTATTAACAACTTTAGATCTAAAAAGAACAACAAGGTTAATTGGTTCGCTAATTTGGATTGGTAGTTATGGGTATACCATGCATTTACAGAACATGGGATTAGTAGATCCGTTAATTCTTGCTGTTTTTGTGGGCTTTTTTTATTTTCTATATTCTGAGAAATATTATTATCTTATCCCTCTTATGTGGATAGGGATTTTTATTAAAGAAGTATCAATCATATTAATACCCGTTATTGTCATAGAATATGTATTCAAAAAGAAAAAGGAAATAATAATATATGGTTTAATCTCAAGCAGTGTTCCAATAATCTATTACGTCTTGTTTGTACAGAAAAGAGTATTCAGCTTAGAAGCAATCGAATTTATTTTTCAATATCAATCAATACCTACTTCACCGATTTATCTCACAATTGTAGCGTTTATTGCAGTAATTCTTCTCAATTTGGGTTATCCTTTTGGAATTATTCTTTTAAGCGCGTGTAAACACCTTTTAAAAAGCGATTGGAAAGTAAGGCTTGAATTTCTGGTCTTATCCGGAGCCGTTTTTGCTTTTCTAATTTTTGTGTCCGGATGGATGCGTATGTTGTTTTACTTGTTTCCCTTAATCATTAGCGTTGGAGTAAAGGAATTAGATAAAGAATATTCATCGCCGCAAAAATATCTACTAATATCTCTTTTAATAACGGCTTGGATTGTTATTGGGTTAGCGTCTTGGTTGATTCCTACTTGGTTTAAAGAAATTCATTGGATTATTGCATCAATCATATTTTTAACTTTTGGAATAATTTTATTGATGCTTAACAGATCAGGAAAAATTAGTGGGAATGAAAAAGTCCCCAATTAAATTACGTATTATTAATTTAGTGCTTTAACATATAAGACCTAATATTTAATTATATATACAAATTTGTCTTTGAAGTTTTTATAGATAAAGGAATTAATAAGAAGAACATGTATTATAAAATTAACTAAATTTAGCTCTTTAATGCTATAATAATTTTATGAAATATGTGAGACAAATTGATTTAAGATATCATTGATTTCTTGGAGAAATGATTTAAGTTTTTTTGTAGCTTTAATAATATATGGTGACCTTCCTCTAATATCATGTCTATGATATAGCGATAAAGAAATTTATGAAACTCTCATAAAGGATAACCAAAATAATAAAAGTTGGCTTTTTCGTTGGTGGAAAGAGGGCTTACACTTAGACTTTAACTTCTGGTTATTTTCCCCAGTACTCAACAGCATATGGGTATCTAGCTTAAGATATAGTAGAGAGCAGACGTATTATGGTATCGAAAGAACTCAATGGGAAAAATGGATAATAGAAGAGGTGACAGATAAGGAAATTAATAGACAGACTGGATTATCTCTTTTTTCAATTGGAAAAATATGGAAGGAAAAATTTGGCGGGAAAACCAATTTTCTTTATTCCTACAGAAGAGAAAGAACAATTGAACTGCTTAGAGAAGGTTGGGACATAACAGATATTTATGAAATAGAATTTGGATTTGATAATTTTGGTGATAATGGAGAAAGAGATTTTAAAAAATGGTTTCCTGAATTAACCATAGATCAAATTATACAATTTTATGCTCCATAACATTTTTTTATGAATATAAATACTAGATTAATGGTAAAAAGAAAATGAGGCTAAAATTAGATATGGAATCAGTAGGGCTACTACATTTTACACATGATGATTTTCGAGAGATGATTAAAAATCCAGATAAGCTAGTAATTGGAGAGGAAAAAATCTCTATACGATTCGATTACCCCGTAAAAAGAATAACTTTCAAGCATTTTACCTCTAAGGGAGGATTCACTAAAATCCAATTGTATAAGTGTATCTATGAGGGATATATCCAATTAGAAGCCGAAGGACTTATCATAAATCATTTTCTTTATGATTTATATATTGATGCGGTAATATATGATCGTAGATTTCGTATATGTAACCTCGAAGTTACCTCTTAATGATAGTGAGAAAAAAATCCCTTTTTTTAACCTTATCTTTAAATGTATATACATTTTATATAAACTATATAGATCAAATTGTTATTCTATATTTTCTTAATAATTATTATAATGTTTCACATAAAAGCTTGAAATATGCGATAGGTGAAAGAAAAGAATTGACATATAATATTGAGACACGTAAGGTGCAACAGACGGGGGGATCGTCTTACATTATTAGTCTTCCGAAGCCTTGGATAAAGAAAAATAATATTCAAAAAAATGATACCATCGGAATTATAGCACAGCCTGATGGGAATTTACTTATTACGCCAAAAATCAACTCTGAGGAAATTATGAAAACCAAAGAAATCATTGTAGATGATTATAATGATTATAATTTCTTATTTCGAGTATTGATAGGTATATATATTATGGGATTTTCTAAGGTTGTTATAAAATCCAGTAAAAAATTTGAGCCATTTATTAGAGATTGTATAATTGATTTTACACAAATAGCAATCGGACCAGAAATTATTGAAGAAACAAATACATATATTCTTATTAAAGATTTATTGAATCCAAAGGAAATGCCATTTGATAAAACAATAAAAAGAATGTTTATTCTTGCAGATAGTATGATTGAAGATGCTATTAAAGCTTTAAAAACAAAGGATAAAGAATTAGCTGAAGAAGTTATTAAAAGAGATAATGATATAGATAGATTGCATTGGTTGATTGGAAGACAATCAAATATTGTTTTAAGAGATATAATCTTATCACAGAAAATGGGAATTACCTTAGAGGATGCAAACCATTATCAATTAATGAGTCGATTTCTGGAAAGAATAGCAGACCACGCAGTTAATATTTCTAGAAATATTCTTTTTGTGATTGAGCAAAATGTTATCAGTAAAGAGTTAATAGAAAAAATATCAGCAGCAAGCAGAATTTCTATTGATCTTTTAAATAAAACTTTAGATGCTCGTATGAATAAAGATATACGTATGGCAAATGAGAATATTGAGTTAGTAAAGAAATTAGTAATTGCCTGTGAAGGAATAACAATTAATCCTGAACAATATCATGTTGAATCATCGATTACCATCAGTTATATTATTGAAAGTATAAGGAGAATAGGTGAATATGCGGGTGATATTTCTGAATTAGTTATAAACAACTTGATAAACCAATAATAAGAACTTTATAAAACTTATTTTAAAGATTATTTGAGACTCTTTAAGTACTGGAAAATCAACTCAGCAGTATTCTCGATGCCACTTAAGCTGCTTATTTCTGGAACGTTATGACTAAATTTAGTAGGAATACCTACTAATGCTGAAGGAATACCCAGCCATTTCTGTGTTTTTCCTGCATCCGAACCATAGTATTCGAAAACACCATTTTGATATTTTAGATCCTTTTTTTCTGCAGTTTGGACTAATTTTTTACAGAGATTATAATCAAGAATTCCATAACCTCTTGCTTCTTGCCATACAATTACTGGCCCTCCATCAAGATTAAGATCAGAATGAATGGTTTTGGTTGCATCTTCAACTAAACCTATATCAATTCCAATTACTTTATTAACAGGATTATTTTTTATAAAGAAATATGCGCCTTCAGTGCCTATTTCTTCTCTAGTAGTAGCAACAATGTTGACATCAGAATAAATTCTTAGTTTTCCTTCTTCATTCATTAATTTATTAATTAGCTTTTGAGTTAAAATAATTAAACATGTTAAAGCAGTCAAATTATCCATAGAATACCCAGCAATGATATTATCATCAATATCAGGATTTAGTAAATCAAAATCTCCAGAGAAAACAAAAGGTGCTCCAACATGCAATTGATGTTTATTTTTTATATCATCAAGGTTGTTTGCTCCACAGTATATTTCTAAATCCAAAGGATCTATTTTTTCCTTATTTCTTAATTTTTCTGGAGTACTATGAGCTGAACGTCCACATATAACTCCATTGATCCATGTACCTTTACTATTTAATATCTGCACCTTTTTGGAAATCAACCATCTTCCTTCATAACCACCTCTCTTGGAGAATTCCATTTTTCCATTTTTTTTTATTCTTCTAATTGTTCCCCCGATTTCATCTAAATGTGCTAATATCGCAATTTTATTTTTTGATGATATTCCTTTTAGTTTAACAAAATAGTTCCCAAGGTTATCTTTCTCAACCAATATTTTTTTATTTGTTAGGATTTTTTCAATTTCGTTTTTAAATATTTCACCGCGTTCATTTTCTAGTCCTGAAGGAGCTCTTTTTGAAGATAATATTTTTATTATCCTTAAAATTTCGTTATTGTCCATTGCTTTTTATAAATTTTATAATATTATTGAAATATACTTAAAAATATCAAATGTGATAATAAATAGTTAATCATAAGATGATCTGGTTTTTTCAGATTTTTACAATTTGACAAATTGTACTAAATAAATCCATATAATTTTAAATATATGAAAATAAAATATTTATAAAGTAATAGAATAATAGTTAATTAATTCTATATAATTGAATTTTATCGCTATCCAATAATATATATAGATAAATTTTATTTTATAAATAAATATTCTGAGAATGATGATGGAAGTAAATTCAAACTTTAAGTCTTTATATACAGCTATTTTTTCTGTTAATTACTTTTTTCAAGGCATAGCTCAGAGTTTATATGCCGTAATTATCCCTATATTCCTATTTGATTATGTGGGAGGGATAAAGGGAAGTGAATTATCTCTTATGTTCACAATTGTTTTAGCTCCATTTGTTATTAAATTCATTTATGGTATGATAAGTGATAAAAAATCTTTCAAAAAGCTAGGTAGAAGAAAACCTTGGGTAATTTTACCAATATGTGTCTCTGGATTGATTTGGATTTTCATACAATTTTTTATAGTACCTAATAATGCTTTACTCCTATTTACTATAGTAGGAGTAATTCTAATTCTTGGGATCGCTATGGCAGATACTGCAATTGATGGATTAATTTTAGATATTTGCCCTAAAAATAAATTAGGGAGAGTTCAGGGTATTTGCTGGAGTTTGCGTTCTGTTGGAACAATTGCAGGAGGGCCATTGATAGTAACAATATTACAATTTATTGATATTCAGGCTATCTTTATTCTTTATGGAATTATTTTAATTTTAAGTTCATTTTTAATACTTATCATCAAAGAAGGTAGACTTATAGAAAAAATCAATATAAAAAAAAATATAAAAATAATATTTGGTAAGAGTAAGAATTGGAAAGTATTCATCTTTGCAATCTTTATTTCTATTGTTGATGGGGTTATATTTACTCTTATTTCATTGTATATTATCATACTACAGCCTGATTTAGGTCTCGATCTGATTGGTGGTGAGATTCAATTAAATGCATTACAAAATTCTAGACAATTATATGAAGTTAATGCATTTATATCAGTTATTATTGGAATTGGTGTTGTTATTGGAGCAATTATAGGAGGACGTATTGCTGATTTAAAATCAAGAAAAAAAGGAGTATATTCTTCTCTTCTTATTACAACAATTTCATTTATACTCTTTTTAATTCCTGTGCAATATATTGAAAATGTACATATACCATATATTATCCTCTTAATCTTTGCTTGTATCGTAGGTTCAACAAATGGGTGGAGAAAAAGTGCCTTTTCTGCTGTTATAGGTCAGATATCTACACATTATCCCGAAGTTGATAGTACCTATTTTGCTACATGTAATTCTTTTACTAATGGAGGAACACAATTAGGATTATTTATTACATCTTTATTACTCGGAGTATTACAAGGATTTAATGTATATACCACTTTTGCAATAATTTTTCTGTTTATGGCAATTGCTTCAAATATTAGTATAATTCCTTTTGTTTTAATTGATCCTAAAGAATATGAAATAGAAAAAAGAAAATCAGAGTAAAAATAGAATCTGAATCCTATAATTAATTTTAAAGATAATAATTTAGGATAATAAATTTTATATCTTTTTACTTATTTTTACATATTATTTTTTCAAATAACTATAATAATTGGGTGTCTAAAGATTCATATAAATTATGCTGATAGAATAGGGAGATTGCCAAAATATATTTTTGCGGAAATTGAAGATTTAAAAATAAAAAAAAAAAAAGAGGGAATTGATTTAATCCCATTAGGAATAGGAGATCCTGACCTAACAACCCCAGAAATAATCATTAATGAAATGATAGAAGCTGTAAAAATACCAGAATATCAAAATTATCCAACTAGTATGGGAGAAGATTTTTTTAGAGAAGGAGTTGCCAGATGGTATAATGTGAGATTTGGATTAGATTTTAATGCAGATACTGAAGTCACAAATGTACTTGGTGGAAAAGAGGGAGTTGCTAATATAGCTAGAGCTTTCATTAATCCTAAAGATATTGTTCTTTGTCCTAATCCAGGTTATCCCGTTTATGAAAATGGAGCAACAAAATTTTGTGATGGTGATCCATATTTAATGCCATTAAAAAAAGAAAATAATTTTCTTCCAGATTTAGAATCTATTGATACAAAAATTTTAAAAAAAGCAAAATTAATGTATTTAAACTATCCTAATAATCCAACAGGAGCTATTGCTCCAAGAGAATTTCTTAAAAAAGTTGTTGATTTTGCTGAAGATTTTAACTTTCTAATTGTGTATGATAATCCCTATTCAGAATTTACTTTTGATGATTATATTGCTCCTTCTCTTTTACAGATAAGTAGAGATCATATAGAGATTAATAGTGCTTCAAAAATCTTTTGTATGACAGGCTTTCGATGTGGTTGGGCTGCTGGAAATGAATATATTATCGAAGGTCTTCGAAAAGTAAAATCTCAAATTGATTCTGGATGCCAAATATTTATTCAAAAAGCAGTTATAAAAGGATTGAATGAGTATAAATCGGAAAATAAACCAGAAATAGTTAAAGAAAGTATTGATATCTATGAAAAAAGACGAGATGTACTTGTAAAAGGATTAAATAATATTGGTTGGAAAACGGAAAAACCACAAGCAACTTTTTACATATGGACTGAGATTCCCGATGATAAGAAAGATAGTATGATTTTTACTAAAAAATTAATTGATGTTGGGGTCGTGGTTACACCAGGAATTGGCTTTGGTGCTTATGGAGAAGGCTTTATTAGAATTGCACTTACCCAGCCTATTGATAGAATAAATGAAGCTCTTGAGAGAATTGAAAAAGTTATATAGTTTATTATTCTTCTTATAACATCCAAATTAAGGATTTATAGAAATCATTAAATAATAGTCTCAAGAATTTATAATTCATTACTTTTTTTTTACTTGAATACTTATTTAATTTAAAAAAATGCTATTGCATATAGTAAATTGATTAATTTATTGTATATAGAAGAGATTTCAATGGTTTATAATTCAGATGAGAAAATAGAGAATGTTACAGAAAAAAGATGGAAAATATGGTGGTTTTCTGCATATTTTTTAATTATACCACTATTAATAATGGTAGTTACATTTTTTATCCTCTCAGATCTTCTTCTTGATTTTTATTATATATTATCCCTATCATTTGTTTCCTTCATTATATCTAAATTTTTACTCTTTATACTTTATCATAAGTATAAAAAAAATTCATACATCATAATTTAAAAAGATATCTAATCCAATTATGGAATAAAATCTCCCATATTAATGAAGATATTGTACTTCTTTTAAATATAATATAGTCATAATCATCTATTGTCAAATTTACAGGAGATAATCTATTGATGAATGATTATATATATATATTTTTAAGGTTTATAGAAATCATTAAATAACAGTTTCAAGAATTTATAATTCAATATAATTTATATTACTTTAAAATTAGATAGATTTAAAAAAGTGATTTTACATATGAATAATAGATCAATTTATTGATTGTAGAAGGCGATTCAATGGAACGAAATTCAAATAAGAAAATAGAGAAAGCTACAGAAATAATATGGAAAATATGGTGGTTTTGTGTATATTTTTTAATTATACCATCATTGTCATTGGTAGTTACGTATTTTATACTTTCAAATTTTCTTGAAGATTTTTATTATATATTATCCTTTTCATTTGTTTCCTTCATTACTTCTCAATTTGTATTCTTTAAACTTTATGATAAGTATAGAAAAAATCCATTTTTTGGTAATGAAAAAAAAAATCTAATAATAAAAATCTCTGTAATCTTTTTAATTTATATTGTCTATTTCGTTAGTTCAATATTCTTTACATTATTAAATCCATTAGATTTAAAATTTCAATTAATCCCTCTTATCTATATTTGTTTTGCAATACCTGTTGTGTTTTTTTATTTAAAATACACACCAATCTTATTTTATAGTTCAGAGAAAGATACTTTTTTGGATATTTATCCTCAATTATCAATCAAAGACACTTATAAATATCTCTTTATTATCAATTGCTTTTCAAATATCATTGTTTTTATTTTTACTGCTAACGTTATTTATCTTACAATTGGATTAGTATTATTTTTCAGTTGTTTTTTTTATATTATTACTGTATTTTATACAAAAAAAGAAAGAAAATTATTTGCTGAATATACTCAAATAGAAGATAATCAATTAAATTTAAAACAAATAATCTTAAAGTTTAATAAAAAAACTTTTATCTCATTAGAGAGTTATATTTTCAGTATTATCATTCTTCTACCTTCTTTAAATATTTATTTAATTTCACTGAAGGGATTTAATAATTATTTAGAAATAGTATCTTATGTATCAATCATTTTAGCTATCTTTTTCTTATACTTAAAGGCAAGGATTATCTCTTATTTGTCCTATGAAATGAAATTAGACTCATTGATATTAAATAAAACACCAAATGGAGAAAATATAGATAATAAGAAGATATTAAAATATCAAAACTATAATGGAATCATTTCATTCATTTTACTGATTATATTTATATTATTGTTTTATCTAATTGATTTAAATTATCTTAATTTTATTTTAATACCTATTTTTTACTTTATAATTTATTTAGAACATAATTATAACTATATACAAAAGAAGAATATTGAGTTTCTTTATTTTATTTTAACCATTATCTCAATAGGATATATTTCTTTTATTTTTTTTCCAATATATTGGGAAACAATTACTTTAATTATTCAAATGGCTTTTTTTACAATATTAATATATTTTGCTTTAGAATTATTTAAAAGAATTAATCTCTTTACTGAAGAAAAAGTAATTCTTTGGCAGAATTTTCTTTCTGTATTTATTTTCTTCTCAATATCATATTCGGTTTATCCTCTCATAACTACTGAAGATTTTTTGTTAATTTTAGATTCTGATATTTTACTAATTTCTAGAATTCTAATTTTCTGTATATTTTTTTCCTTTTCTTTATTGATTTCATTTTATAGGCTTTATTCAAAATTTTTTAAGCAAAAATATATAAGCACATTCAAATTAACAATTATTTTTAATTTTTTATTACTAGATTTACTGATTGTATTACTAATTAATACATTTATATTCAATACTCTTGATTTGATACATCTTATTTCATTTATTTTACTTTCCGGTATTATTTTTATTTTCATATATATAGTTTTTATTTATATTAATTATGAATTTAAGATTATTACGAACGTCTTAATTCATATTTATTACTCTATATGGCTTTTATTTCCTTTAATATATGTATATTTTATCTTTATTTCAAATATCTGGTTAGATTCTATTAATTTATACAAAATAGATTTGTTAATCTTAATATTTATATTTAGTCTATTGATTTTATCAATTTCCATTCAATTTCAATTAAAATTTGGGCTACAATTAGATAAATTAAAAGTCAAAAAATATGATAAACTTACTAAAATAAACTTATTTTTAATATCTATTGAAATTTCAATAATTATTTTTCTTATTTCCTATTTTCAATTCTTATTCAACGTTTTTTTATCATTATTTTTGTCAATTGCAACTTCAGCAATAATAATCAATATTCTAAACTGGTATTATCAATCAATTATTAAGAAATATACGATTTTTGTTAATTCAATTAGTTTATTTTATCTCTCTTCTCTTATATTTTATTATTCGTTCTTATTTACTTTAGACACTACTTATATCTTTATTTTACCTTTAATTCTTTTTAGTATTTCTTTTAATTTATGTATTATATATCTCTTAAAAAATAATGTTAAAAGGAATATCTTTAAAAAGGTTTTAGTAGGCAATAATATCATTTTATCAATTTCTTGTATATTTATTCCTTCTATAATTTCATTTGAATTAGCTAAATCATACATTTATGTAGATGTTATACATATAGTTAATTTGAGTTTATATCTCTTATTAACAATTCTTTTCATGTTTTATCTTTTAGGAAAAAAAAATAATTTAGAAAAAACTGCTAAAATCATTTTGAAATTAGATATTGTCATAGGTATTATATTAGCAGGAACGACTATTTTTTATTATCTATTTATTTTAATTCCTGGGCATTTCATTAAAATAATTTTCCCAATAATTAGTACTCTTTTTTATTTATATGGTCTTTTTATCCTTTCTTATAAAAAAGGTATTTTTAACAAGAAATTTATTCAAAAGTTAATTCTGTGTGATATTTTTCTATTATGTTTTTTATTTATATCTATCCCTACTTTTATATGGTTAGAATTACAAGCAATAGATATTTATGTCAATTTTATTTATATTATCATTCTGTCTCTTATTTTATTATTCCTGTTTCTTAAACTTGCGGAATTTTCAAGTGAAAAAATAAGATTGGAATCAATTATACTATCATATATTAAATTAATCCTAATTATTAGTTGGTTTTTACTTAGCTTTTCAATTGGATATATCCTATATGAAAACCTTGTATTAATAGAATGGTCAGATACATATTTAAGGGATTTTTTAATAATCAATTGTTCAATTTTATCTCTTTTCATGATTAATTCCTATAATATTAAATTGATAGGAAATCTTGGTTATTATTACAATTCAATTCAAAAACCTGAGTCTTTTCAAAAAGTTCAAAAAATAGGAAACTCGTTTAAATCTATTCAATCCAGTGGGATCATCATTTCATCTTCATTTATTTTAGCATCTATATTTCTACTTAGCAATATAGTTCCTATTCCAGTGGTAGAGTTAGAAATATTGAATTTTTGTCTATTGTTTATGTTATTTTTGAATATATTCCATCCATTAATTATTATATTTAATCAGGGATATACAAAAAAAAAAATTTTTAATATTTTATCAAAAAAGATTTCACCTCTATTATATTTAATTATAACCAATATTATCTTTACGGAATTATACTGGTTTATCTATATTAGTGATTTAATGACAAATATCCTATTTATCTTTAGTTTAATATTAATCAATTTATGTTATTATATCAATAATAATGAAAAAAATCAAAAGGAGTATCTTAAGAAATTTTATATTTTAGTTATAAAGACTTTATTGATTAGTTTTAGTATTTTGTTTCTAAATGCTGACTATTCCATTCTTGTATTATTCATTTTATATACCATAATATCATTAGAAAGGAAAGAGAATCTAATAATTAGATTTTTAATATATGTTATTCTTAGTTTCGTTGGATTTATCAAAATTCTTAATTTTTTTGAAGCAACATCGTTATTAGAAGTAGTGATGGGATATCCTATTTGTATTATTTTAATTATTTTTTTAATGAATTTCAGTTTAGTATTGATTTTTTCAGTGGGTATAAATTACAAGAAAATAAACCTAATTGAAAAGTATCTATTTTATTCTTTAATTTCAAGCATTTTATTTATTTTTATATTTAATTTTACAAGAATACTACTCATATATAATATAACAATATCCATTTTAGTTTTCCTATTTATAGTTACCTTTGATTATTATTTAAGGGAAGATAAAAGGTATAAATGGTTCATTAAGCCTTGTATTATCCTTTTATTATTTAATATTTCCAGTTGGATTTCATATTCTTTTTTATTTACTGACTCAAGTTATCAATTATATAACATTATTTTAACATTCGCTTTAACATCAATATTCACATCTTTTGGAGTCATATTCTTATTTAATAAACTTTCCAAATCATTAAGGAAACTGATATTTTATATATCTTTAACTACTATAACTCTTTTCATCCCAGGATTCATTTACACATTACTGATCTCTTATTTTGGATTTTATTTTGGAGATCCTATATTAATAATAATAATTCTTGATGCGATAATCTTTTTATTTTTCATTTCAGTTGGAATTTATAAATGGAAGATATCATGGGCCATCTGGAGAGTTGGATGGCGAATATTGTTATTTGTACCAATTATTAATTTTTATATAATTTATAATAATGTCTTAGGTATAGATATATTCACTCAAGCATTAGATTTCTTTAATTTATTTGATATAAATGGGTCTATTATTATAACATTTATAATCTGTTCTTTATTTTATCTTCCTATTTTATTTTCAAAAATTAAAAAGTACTTTACTGAAATTTTGCTTATAGTATGGGGTGAATCATTAGCATTAACATTTTGGATAAGTCAAAACTTATTTATTGATAATATGCTACTTTCAAATCTATTCTTTGGGCTTTCTTCATTCTTTTTATTAACACCAATCTTTTGGAGATTAAAATTATGGAGGATCTTATCTTTTATTTGGTTAATATTAATTGTATTAAATGTAAGCTTTTTAATATTTTTCTTAGCTTCAATGAATTTCACTATCGAACTAATAATTTCGATTGATATCATTGTTTGTGGTATTTTTTTGATTGTCTATTCAATTTTTCCAAACGTTAGAACATATATTTTGATATTAATTATTTCATATTCTATGATTTTTATTGGACTTTTTTTAACAATTTATTTTATATTATCAGAAATCATTTTAAATCAAGTGATATCTTTTAATTTATCAGCTATTATAATTTCTGGAGGATTATATACTTCAAGATATCTAAAGAAGATTAATCAACCCCTAATTCGTACTTTTATTTCATTGAATTTTATTGTTAATTCCTCATCTTTAATTCATTTTTCATTAAATTTAATACCAAATATGGAGGTTCTATCGATCTCATTAGCTATGACTTTTTGTTTTGGATTTCTATTTCTTTTTAACTATTTTTATTTAATCTTTAGAAGAATACCTATTGAAATACTATGGTTATTATTTGGGATAAGTCTATCATTTTCAATTTTTACTATTTTATATTTGGTAATTCCATATTATCTATTCTTATTATTAGCAATTTCTTCTTCAATTACAATTTTATTTATTCATAAAATTTTATATCATTCAAAATACCTATTAATATATTTAAATCCCATTCCTTTATCATTTTTAATTCTTGAAATTCTCGAGATTTATGACTTCGTTAAATTCTTCAACATCTTTACAATTTTTATCTATTTAATGTCTTATCTTATCATTCTCCAAGTTGTATTTAATATCAGAGATGAATTTATAAAACCTTTTGAAAACAATAGAAAAATAAAAATAATAAATCTTTTATGTTTCAGTCTTAATAATTTTTATTTTTCTCTCTTAATTTCAGTTTTTTGTTTTAATTCTTTATTCTACCAAATATTTGGGTTCATTTTTGTGTATTCTATATTGAATTTATTTATATTTTATTATTTAAGGAAAAATAAAGAGATTTTAAATATAAAAGGAATAAATTGGATTTTAGAAAACATTGGAGGATTATTTTACATTCTTATTCCATCATCTATTTTGAGTCTAATATGGAATGTTTTTATTAGTACCAGTTTTACATTACCTTATCTTACATTATTGATTATGATTATTTTCAATGGTATATTAACGCTAGAGCTTATCCTTAATATATACTTTTTTAAACATTTTACAGGAGAGCTAAATAAAAAAATTAGTATATTATCATTAATATTACTTAATAATTCAATAGCTATATTGATTTTTCTATTGTTATTGGATTTTTCTTCTATTGCAATATTAACTCAAATCTTTATTTTTCTCCTAATATCTTTAGGACTAAATATATTCGCTTTAATGCTAAGCCAACGATTAATGAAAAATAAAATAAATATATTATTCAAATTTCAAACAGTTTTAACATATTTAACATATTTCCTAATTATAGGAATGATGTCTTCTTTTATATCTCAAACTACCATTAATCTGATACCTGAATTGCATATAAATCAAATTAACTTCTATAATCTTTTTATTTTCTGGTTTTCAGCAATCCTTTTATTTTATAGTATAATATTAAATATATATCAGGAAAAAATACTAAATTTCATTAAATCTATAGTCTTTCTTATATTTCAAATTTCTCTTACTCTAAATTTAATCAATTTAGTTCTAATTTATGGAGATTTAGATTTATTATCAATTAATCTTATAATATTTTTAAATGTAGGATTATTGTTTCTCTCAATATACTTTATCAATATATTTAAAATACAACAGAAATTACCCATTTTTTACAAAAAATTTCTCTCCTTTTTAGGTAATGTAATTTACTTTTATTTAAATTTCCTAATATTTTCATTCGTAATCAGTATTTTTGATTTATACATTAGTCTTTCAATAACATTGATTTTATATGTCATTTTATTATTGATTGATGTATATTTACTTCAAATAGTTGGCAAGAAATATGGTTTTTTACAGTTAACTATTCTAATGTTAATTTTATCTTTCTCAAGTTTCATTGCATTAAATGATTATTCCCAATTTTCACTAGTTCATCTAAAATTGTATTCTCTTCTATTTATTATTATGCAATTCATAACTAATTATTTATATTTAAATTTTAGAACTGCAGAACATCCTCAAAATAAATATATCTCAAGAGATAAATTATCTAAAATTAATATTAAATATAAACAGAGAAAGATTATAATTGGGGTCTGTTTTTACTTCTTCTTATTAATCTTATTTCAAGAGTTAATTAATTTCATAGAAATATCGATTCAAATATTTGTTTTAAGTAATATAATATTTCTGATATGTCTATTAGATAAAAGTATATTAAAATTCATGGAAGAAGTCACAAAATATATTAAAATCATCTCATGGAGTTCTATTATGATTTCTTCAAATTTCTTGATTTTTATTTCATTCCCAACTCATAATCTCCAATTAATATTAATTAGAATCCCAATAGTGTTCTTATTAGGAGGACTTGAACTTATATATCTATTCCATCTTTTAACAATCTGGAAAGTTTTTAAAAATAATAAAAATAGAATTAGATCTTATATTTATACATTTTTAACTTTTGATATAATTAGTTTTCCATTATTTTATTTTAGTCAAGATCTTATTTTAGATTTGAATTTAATAATTCTTTCATTATTAATCTTCATAATTCTTCTATATTTTATTGATATATTACAAGATCATCAGAGTAAATTAATATATAAACTAAATCGGTATATGCAATTCATTTTTATAAATCTTTTATGTTTAGATTTCTTTGTATTATCTGAAGCTTTTTTAAGTCCAAACTTCTTTTTATTTAATAACTATTTCAATATTAATATTTCTCTAGTTATTCTCTTATTTTTATATGCAATATATTTTAAAGTTTTTACAGAAAAATCTAAGAAATTCTCATTTCTTATCTGGCTTTTAATATTTACATTATTTGGTACGATTATTTTCCAAATTAGTTTTTACTATAATTATTTTCCATTAATTTCTAGCCTCTCATTTCTTATTTTTTCCATATTATTATATCCATTTATTTTTCTTATGGAACAAATAAAGAATTTTTTCAACAAGTTTATTGATAATTTAAAAAAGATTATTATTTTGATTATAAATAAGATTTTAATGTTTTTTAAGGGGATTATCCACTTTTTAAAACGATATTGGATTTATATCTGGACTTTCTTTTCAGTTTCTTTTGGAATTTCTATTTTTATTGTTTTATTTATATATGTAAAACTTTATTGGTTATATTCAGTAATAATAAGCGTTGGCATAACAATCTCTCTTATATATTATAATATATCAAAACAAGTGTCAGATATGGAACCAGATAAACTTTTAAAATATAGAATTATGTATCTAAGTAGTGCTTGGATTTCAGTTCTTGGAATTATTTTATATTATTTTGAATTTAAATTTTATTTAATAGCTATATTTTTATCCTTTACTATATTTGGTGCTATTTTTCTCCCATATATCTATTATAAAGAGAAGAAAGAAGAAATCTCTATCAAATGGCGTTTTTATTCAACTATATTTTTCATTATTATGTTGATTATTACACTTGCTTTATTTTATTTTCAATTTTTATCTGAAGTCATTTAAAAAATTTTAAATGAATAAAGATAAAAAAAAGAATTTAAATAATATTATTAAAAAAAAATTTTTAGTTAATAAGAAATTATTCTTTTCTTATTTTCACTCTCAGAAGCGAATAATTGGATAATTTTAATTTTAAAAAGGCTGGAAGATACTCAAAATATATACAAAAACAATAATATTTTTTCTCTGAGATAAATACGACAGTAAAATTATTAATTATATTGAGGGATTAAGATTAAAGACTTATTAGAATGTATTTATGAAAGTTCTCCGATAGGAATCGCAATTTTTACTTATGAAGGAGGATTAATTTATGCAAATGATTCTTTTTTAGAATTATTTCAAGTTTCAAATGTATATGAAATAAGATCTTTAAATTTATTAAAACATTACAATATTCCGGAAAAAATTATCGTTAATCTTAAAAAGGGAAAAAAAGTCCAACTGAATATATTAGTTGATATTAATAAATTCCAAGAAAAAAGTCAAATAGTATATAAAAAAAGGGAAAATAAATATTTTGATTTTAAAATAACACCATTTAATTTTAAATCTGAAGGAATCACTTATTTATTAGTTCAAGTTCAAGATATCACAAAAAAAACCTTAGAGGATGTAAAACTAAAAGAAAATGAATTCTTATTTCAAACAATTGCAGAAGATTCACAGGTGGGAATTTTAATTTATGATGATCAATTTAAAATAGTTTATGCAAATAAAAAAGTCAGTGATATTTTAGGAGAACCATTAGAGAATCTAATTAATGAAGATTTCCGTCAATTTATTGAGACAGAGAAGAAAAAAAAAAAAAAAATTAATATCTATCTACGCCAAAAGGAAGGAGAAAATATCGATAATAAATATGAATTCACAATTGCAAATAGAGATGGTAATACTCGGATTATTGAGATGAATTCAAGGAGAATAGAAGAAGTAAAGGGAAGATCAAAAACCATTATGCAAATTTTTGATAAAACCCATCAGAGAAAAACTGAAAATGACTTAAAAGAATCTGAACACAAATTCAAAAAAATATTTGAAGCTATTCCAGATTTATTTTTCTTAGTTGCGGAAGATACAACTATTTTGGATTACAAAGGTGAAGAAGATAGTCTTTTCCTTTTGCCAGAGAAATTTTTAAATAAAAAATTAAATGAAATCTTACCTAAAGATCTTGGAAAAATTGCTCAAGAGGCAATAATGAAAACATTAAAAACAAAAGAGCAACAAGTAATTGAATATCAAATATCTATCAATAATGAAATACGTTTTTTTGAAGGAAGATTACTCCCTTTTTCAGATAATAAAGTTGCTATGTTTATTAGAGATATAAATGAACGGAAAGAATCAGAAAAATTAGTAAAAGAGGAAGTTAATAGGTTAAAAAAAACGGATAAAATAAGAAAAGATCTTATTTCAAGAGTTTCTCATGAGTTAAAAACTCCTATTATGGCAATAAGTGGTGCTACGGAATATCTCTTAGAAGCCTATGGAAAGAAAATAGGAAAAGAACCTTCAGAATTATTAAATATGATTAGTTCTAATGAAAAAAGATTAGAGCAATTAATTGATGATTTACTCGATATTAGTCGTATAGATTATGATAAGATCAAGTTGGAAAAAACCAAATACAATATATATAAATTAATTATGAATATATCAAAGGAGTTGGAATATCTTATTAGAGAGCGGGAATTAAATCTTGAAATCAATATTTCAAATACAATAGAGTTAGAAATTGATATAATTAGAATTGAACAAGTAGTAATAAATCTTTTATCTAACGCTATTAAAAATACTCCACCTAGAGGGAAAATATCAATACATACTAAAATATCTAACAATTTTATAGAAATCTATTTTAAGGATACAGGAGTAGGTTTAACTCATGAAGAAATAGATAAATTATTTACACAATTTGGAAAAATTGAACGATATGGTGAAGGATTAGAATATCTTGATATTAAAGGATCTGGTTTAGGTTTATATATATCAAAGAAAATAATAGAAATGCATAATGGGGAAATTCAAGTAATATCAGAAGGAAGAAATAAAGGAAGCACTTTTATTATAATATTACCTTCAAGTTAAATTGTTTTCAATAATAAGATAATTATAAATTATTTTTCTTCCAATTTTTTAAATATTCTTTAAATTCTTTATCTGGAATACCTAATGAATTAATAGATTCATTATTATTATGATAACTATTATTTTCTTTAACATCTTTTTTGAATTTCAATTTCCAATCATAATATGATATCTCAGCTTTAGACATATATTAAGAATTGTAAACTACTTTTATATTATGGTAGAGTGTGTTAATTTATTGATATATATTGTTTATTATATTAATAATAAAACTTATAAGAATATTAAAAAAGAGAAATATAGAGATTGTACTCCTAAAAATCCAATAGATCAAATATTCTATTCAAATCAGAAAATTATCAAAGTATTTTTTTTTTTATTGTTCTAAAGATTAAATCACTAGATGTGAATATGGGAAGAACTGTACCCTCTTTTAGACCTGCTTTAGAACATGAAATTGAGAGTTGGAAAGATTTTAAACGAGCCCTTCGCCCTGAAGACCAGCTAATCTTTAATAATATAATGAATTTTGCTCGAATTCATGCAGATGCTGGCAGTGCAAGTGCCCGCCCAATGCTTTCAGAAGTCATTTTCATATCTTTTGCTCTTGAACAAGAAAAAAAAATATTAAATTTGGAAAAAAAAGTAAAAGAATTGGAAGAAATAATTAAAAAAGGTAAATAATTGCATTCTCAAAATCAATTTGATGGATGGTTTCTAGATATTTCAACTTATGATGAAGGAGTCATTCTTTGGGTAAAATATAAAGGTAAAAATATAAAAATTCTTCAAAATTTCCATCCAGAGTTTTTCGCTGTTCCAAAAAAAGGTAGAGAGAATGATCTTGAAAGATTAAAGCTTATTATTGAGAATCATCCTCATGTGAAAAAAGTAAGAATATGTGAAAAATATGTGAAACTTGAAGATAGTTTTAAAACAAAAATATTTGGAGTTTCAGTAGTTAAGCCTTCATTATTTAAAAAAACAATAGCAGAAATAAATAAAATTGATTTATTTACGCTGTACAACACAGATCTTCCAATTTCTCAAATGTTTTTATATGTTAACGATTTATTTCCAATGTCTTTTTGTAGTTTTAAGGTTAAGATTGAGGAAAATAAAAAAAAAAAAGAAAATATATTAAAACTGATATCATTCGAATTAAAGGATAACAATGAAAAGTTATACTACAATCTTCCCCCTTTAAAAGCTGTTTGGCTCAATCTTAAAATACGATACAAAGGAATTAGACCTTATTATAACGATATCCTTGAATATATTGAGGTAAGTCTGGTTGATAATGATAAAAATAACGTACCACGGGCAGATGGATATAAGAAAAGAACATTTCTTATTGATGAAGGAGATGAAGCTGAAACATTAAAGAAGGTAAGTCTTGTAATAGAAAAACTTAATCCTGATATTATTCTTACTCAAAATGGGGATGAATTTGTTTTTCCATATTTAGCAGCACGAGCATCAGTAAATCAAGTATCAAAGGATGTGTATTTTTCAAGAGATAAAATACCACTTAAAAATTGTATCTTCAATCTATCAGGTAATTCTGAGCATTATATGTCATATGGGATAATTTTTCGGCGCTCAAAAACACAAGTATATTTTACAGGAAGGTTTCATTTAGATACTACCTCTTATACAAGTTTACACTTCAGCGAAGGTAATATTCCTGGTGTTATAGAAGTTGCACGTATTTCACGTGTTCCAATACAAAGATTGTCTCGAGTTACAATAGGAGGAGCATTACAATCAATCCAATTTTATAATGCTTATAAGCTTAATCATCTTATTCCACCTTTTAAAAAGAGTCCTGAAAATTTTAGAAGTTGTATGGAATTACTTTATAGTGATCGAGGAGGGCATATTTTTGAGCCAATTATTGGAGTATTTGATCAAGTAGTTGAACTTGATTTTTCTTCTATGTATCCCTCGTTAATGGCAAATTATAACATATCTTCTGAAACTATTAACTGTCAATGTTGTAAGGATGATGGCACAGGAATAAAAGTACCCGGATTGAATTTTCATATATGTACAAAAAGGCAAGGAATAATCTCTAAATCAATAAAATTACCATTAGAGAAACGCCTTAAATATAAAGAATACAACAAAACACATAATGATATGAGGTATAAATTCACGGACATTGCCCTAAAATGGGTACTTGTTGTAAGTTTTGGATATTTAGGATTTAAA
The DNA here is from genome assembly GCA_964525635.1 of uncultured archaeon. Taxonomy (GTDB): domain Archaea; phylum Asgardarchaeota; class Lokiarchaeia; order Sigyniarchaeales; family SOKP01; genus JAFGOA01. The sequence continues at coordinate 5,182 of CAZGJX010000055.1, read as the reverse complement.
AATGCTCGATTTGGAAAGATTGAGGCTCATCAAACCGTCTGTGCATTTGCACGAGAATTTTTACTTCGTGCTGCGGAGATTGCAGAAAAATACGGATGTCAAATTATTCATGGCATTGTTGATTCAATTTGGCTAAAAGATAAAAAGAATCGCACTCCAAAAGAATTTGAAAAGGTAACAATGAAAATTGCAAATGAAATAACTAAACATACACATATCCCTATGAATTGGGAAGGAAGATATAATATAATTACATTTCTTCCTTCTCGAGCCGAACCAAGTATACCAGCACTCAGCCATTATTGGGGAATTAAAAACAACGGTGAACTTAAAGTACGGGGAATTGAAGTAAGACGTAGAGATATACCAAAGATAATTAAAGATGCGCAATATGCCTTTCTAAATCTCTTTCAAGATGTTACTTCTGTTACAGAATTCAAGAAAAAAATTCCTACAGCAAAAGAAAAGCTTTTTGAATATGTAAATAGAATTCTTTCAGGGAAAGTATCAAAAGATGAGCTTACAATAAAACAAAAAATCTCGCGAAAACCCTCTGAGTATAAAGTAAATTCATATCAGGCAGTTGCAGCAAAGCAATTGGAACGATCAGGAATAGTAGCTTCAGCAGGAAAAAACGTAAGGTATATCATTCTTAATGCAGAAGCAGATCCTAATTTTCCAGAAAAAAAAGTAATTCTTTCAGATTTGTATGATGAAAAAAAACATCAATATGATAAAAAAAAATATGTCGAACTATTAAAAAGATCCTTTAAAAATATCTTTCCTTTTGAATTTCCTGATCTTGAAGAGTTCTCGAAAGTGGTTTTTAATCAAAAATCTATACAAAAAGATTTAATGAGTTTTAGTAATCAATAAAATCCTATACTATCCAGTTGTCTAAAGAGGTATTTTTGGAGAGATTTGCTAGATTTCTCTTAGGTTTACGAGGTTTCCATTTTAGAACACGATTTTCTGGAAGAAATGGATGTTGTATGAGTTTATATTCCACATAACGTTCTTCATCATTTATCAACACTAAAACATTTCCAAAGTGTGAAAGAATTTTTCCTCCTTTTGGTCTGAAAAATGAATTTTTGTGAAGTGGTGCAGTTATTACAATTAATGGATTAGTTTTTGAAAGGATCTTTTTAATCCCACTCACTATTCTCAATAAATCCTCAAACGTATGCTTTTCATAACTTTGAAGTAGATTAGTAATGCCAGAAATCAAAACAACTTTTACATCTTCAAGTTTAGTAAGTTGATTTTCCAAAATTTCAACCATTTGATCCCAAGTAAATGCACGAGCAATAATTATATTCTCTAAAACTTTTCTAGGAGACATTTTTTTTGAAATTGCAAATTTGCTTATATTATAAGGATTAAACCGATTGTTTCCATCAACAAAAGCAACTCTAATCCCATCTCCTAATCCTCCATATAAAAAAGCTTCTTGAACGATAACAGAAGTAGTCATTAATACGTTTGTTGTTTTTCTTACATCACCATATAATAAATGAATTAGATTTGTAGAATATCCCCCATTCAATAGAGTATCTAATGTAATATCTCCTGTAGAAATTGAAGTATAATTACCATTATTCTTATGTACCACAAATCCTGAGTTAAACACCATTATATGATTTAATATAAAATAAAAATAAAAATGCATTACGCCGACAATTTTCTGAAATCCCCTATCTAAACGGTTTGATAGATATATGTGGATTAATTACGTAATATTCTTCTTTTTAAAGGAATATTAAGTTCTTAGAGGGAGAGAGAGATGATTAAAAGTAAAAATAGATGAAAATAAATTTTATAACCATTTACTCAACTTTGATATATTTATTTAGCTCAATCTTCTTATATTTTTATAATCATAATTCAATAATCTTCTTGGAATTAAAAAATTCGATAATTCTATCTAAACTTAATTTTTACTTTTATTTCATTAATTCCTGTTATTAAATTAATTCATTTAAGATAACCAAAAGATAAAAGAAAAAGCATATAAAAAATATTTTCAATTTATTTTTATTTAAAAATTTTATTTTATGTTCATAGTTAAATAATAATAATATCTTTATCATTATATATTTGCAATATTATTTCATTAAACTTTAATTTGGATAATATATATTATAATTAAAATGAATTTTGCACTATTATAATAGCTGAATTTATAATGTCAGATAAAAAATCTTTTATTTACAAAATTTGTATTGTGGGAGATGGCGGCGTTGGTAAGACATCACTAGTTCTAAGATATTGTGAGGATTCTTTTAAAGATAACTATATAATGACAATTGGATCGAATTTCTCTACTAAAAGTGTAGTATTACCTAATTATCCTAATTATGAGATTAAACTACAGCTCTGGGATTTAGCTGGGCAGAAGCACTTCAGCTTCGTGCGTCCCCCGTTCTACAGAGGCGCGACAGGTATAATTTACGTGTATGATTTAACAAGAAGGAGTTCATTTGCGAGTATGCCTAATTGGCAAGATGAAGTAGAAAAGGTAATTGGTAGGAAGTCAAGTGTAATTGTAGGAAATAAATTAGATCTGGCAGATGAGAACCATAGAGAGATTGGAAAACAAGACGGAGAATCATTAAAAAGTGAGTTGGAATCTATTTCTTATTATGAAACTAGTGCAAAAGATGGAAGATATGTTGAAGATATTTTTACAGACCTAACTCTTTCCATTTTAAAGGAGTTTAATAAGATTTGAAAATTTTATTTACCAAATAATCGAGTAAATCTGTTATTATTATATTGTAAGTACTCTATAATTGGCATTTTTAATTTCATTTTCTATATCAAGGATGTTATTTTTTGATTATTAAGGATTTAAATAATGTAAGTATTTTCATTAATATTTCAGTTAAAAAAAATAATAATAGAAAGGGTTTAATATTATTAATTAGATTAAAATAAACATTACTTAAGCATGTTTCCAAATAATTATATTCTAAGTATTTAAAATTTTTGCGATTACTTTATTATTTTTAATAATTGCATAAGATGCAGGACTAGGAAAATCCTTACCTCTATAATTTTCAGAAGAGAATATCGATAATAAACGATTATTAAAAAACCATTTATATCCTTCAGGAAAACTTTCGTGAGAGCGTATTACATATTTAAGTTTATTTTTAGTTAGAAAATTATTAAAAACGTCTTCTCCAAAAAAAAAAATACCTGGTCCTCTAAAACTTTGCTTGAATCCCTCAATTTCTTCTTTTGGATCGTTCCACATAATTTGATATAATGAAATCCCTATAGAGTCATTTTTATTTATAGTTTTTACATCCTTAAACTCATTTATGACATTTATTTCTAAAGGGATACCACCATGTAAGCATAGTATTTTATCATTAATTTTTGAACATATTGGAAGTAGATCATAAACTGATAAAATTTCAGTTATTTTTTCAACATCCTGAAATTTCTGAATAAATTCATAAAAAAAACCATAAGCTTTATTCATTTCAAGAGTTTCATGATTTCCCCTTAGAATATAAAAACGATATGGCTCTATGATTTTCAAACAAAGTATGGTAATTAAACATTCTAATTGATGTGGACCACGATCAACAAGGTCTCCTAGAAATATTATGTAGTGTGGTTTGTTTTCTTTAATTAAATCATAGATTTTTAATAAAGATTGTAAATTTCCATGAATATCACCAATCACATAAACTTCATTGTCAGGATCTGATACATTTATTTCTAATAATAGATTTTCTCTCTCTAAAATATCCTTTGTTTTCTGTAAAATCTTTGATATTTCAGAATAACTTAGATTAGCAATTTCATGTGGATTTTCTATTAAAGAATGTAATAATGATTTTTCATTCATAGTCTTATTTATTTACTTATAAGTAAGGTATTTAATTCATCTTCAAATAACATTATAGTTTTATAAAACTTTCTTATTTATTTTGAAAAAAAAAGTTTTAACCTTTCATAAAAGCCATATATAAGGTCTCCAAGTTCAATAATAATTTTTTCAAAATAATTAATATATAAACAATAAGTTAAAATTATACATTAAATTTGTAAATAATATTAGATTATAATAATCAAATTATATTTAACTATTATACAATTATAAATAATTGAATAAACTATGTTTGGTGGCGGACAGGTAAAATATGATAGGGCATTGACGGTTTTTAGCCCAGAGGGTCGCTTATACCAAGTTGAATATGCATTAGAAGCAGTTAGACGAGGAACATTAGCAGTTGCTATAAAGTCAAAGCAAGATGTGTGTTTAGCTGCTCAGATAAAAATACCTTCAAAATTAATGAATGCAGATGAAATAGATAAAATCTTCCAAGTTGATAGCCATATTGGTGTAGCAATATCAGGTCTTCATGCGGATTCTCGTGTTTTAGTAGATTATGCACGAGTACAAGCTCAATCTTTTAGATTAACATATGATGAGCCAGTACGTCTTAATATGTTAGTAAAGACAATTGCTGATGTTATGCAACAATATACTCAATATGGCGGGATAAGACCTTGGGGGTGTGCTTTATTTTTTATAGGAATTGATTCAACAGGACCTCAAATTTATACAACATCACCAAGCGGTATTTATCGTTCATTTAAAGCATATGCATTGGGAAACGGAGAGGCTACTGCTAGAGAGTATCTAAGAACTCATTATAATGAAGACCTACAATTTAATGATTTAATTCATTTAACTTTAAATGCAGTGAAGGAAGCAAATGATGAAGAATCAACAAAAGAAAATATACGACTTGCTTATATTAGGTCTGAAAATAAACAATTTACAATCGCTTCAAAAAATGAAATTGAGAAATTTTTAAATGAAATAAAATAATTTAATAAAAAGTTTTAAAATTACTTCCATTTTAATATATTTATTATTATTGGCTAATTATCTTGTTTAATTCTGTTTTTTAAAAATTATTTTCCTTTTAGCTATTCCTATATTAATTCTTAAAGAATATTTATTAAATATCAGTACTTAATCACAACCGACAGAAATAATCGGTTATTTCATGGTTTCTTTTAATAAATTATTAAAGGAAAAAGAAGATAATATTATATATGTCATTATATAGAAACTATTTACTGAATGATCCGTTTTCTTCTTTTTCCCAATTAAATATAGACCAAGCATTTTATAAAAAGATTGTGATTCCTC
>CAZGJX010000054.1:0-27639 GCA_964525635.1 uncultured archaeon | reverse complement strand
TAGATTCTGGAAGTTTAATTACTCGATTATCTCTTAAATCAAGTTTTTGAAGTGATCTTAATTCTCCTGTAGATTCTGGAAGTTCAGTTACTTGATTATTACTTAAATCAAGTTTTTGAAGTGATGTTAAGTTTCCTATAGATTCGGGAAGTCCAGTTATTTGATTATTAGTTAAACCAAGTGATTGAAGTAAAGTTAAGTTTCCTATAGATTCGGGAAGTCCAGTTATTTGATTATTATTTAAATCAAGTTTTTGAAGTAACCTTAAGTTTCCTATAGCTTCAGGAAGTTCTTTTAATTTATTGTTTCCTAATTTAAGTTCTTTAAGTAAAGTCAAAAATCCTATTGTCTCTGGAAGTTTTGTTAATATATTCCAAAATAAATTAAGGTTATGAAGTGAATTCAAGTTTCCTATAGTTTCTGGAAGTTCTGTTAATTTATTACCACTTAAATCAAGTTTTTTAATTGAAGTTAAGTTTCCTATTGCTTTTTTTAATACTTTATTTGTATGAGGATCTCCTATTTTAATTAATTTTTTTAAAATATAGAAAGATTCATCTACCAAATTCTTATCAATATTTTCAAGTTGTTGTTTTAGTTTTATATTATTTTCAAAAAAAATAAGCTTAATCTCATCATTATTAAGATAGTTAAGATATCCTTCTTTAATCAAATAATAAATAGAGGGAATATATCCAGAATGAAACCGTTTAACAATTTCTTCTTTGAATACTTTATTTGCAAGAGGATCTCCTAATTCAGATAGTTTTCTAAGTAAAGAAAATGAAAGATTGGAATGTAATAATCGAGTATCATAATTATATTCAAACCATACCTGAAGATTGGAACAATGTCCCCAAAATTCAGTTTTAGGTGGAATTTTATCAATTCTCTTACCCTTAATAAGTTCTAATATATTAGTTAATCGTTCTGCAGCCTCGTCTATTGATTTAAGATCTTCTAATAAAGTTATTTCATTAATAGGAATTTCTAAGAGCAGGAACTTACATTGGTTAAATTGCTTACCTTTCACATAAATTATTGTTTCATCATTTTCTAACTTCAGTGTTAAATACTCATTTACCTTAAACTCGTTCATGATACTACTCAAACTGATTTGTCGTTCTCAATATCTACATTAACTAGATTTAATAAAGGTTTTTATTATTTTAACCAAATTTTTAAAAAAAAGTTATAAGAAAAATGAAATATAGGATTTTAAAGATTAAAATTTAACATAAAAGCAAGTTTAAGATTATTTTGATAATATCCTTAGACATAATTATTTATTATTGATTTTTCTCATGAATAGTTTTATCTCTTTTATTCACGATTCTTCACTTCTCTTAATAATACTTAATATTTTTGGTAGGGATGGTGAGATTTTAACTCACGGCCTCCGCTTTATAAGAACGGTGATCTAACCAGGCTAATCTACACCCCCATATATACACCCGGTAGGATTTGAACCTACACTCCCTCGCTTCGAAGGCGAATGCCTTTGTCCATTTGGCCACGGGTGTTTGTTTAATTATTTTTTAAGAATAGGGACGTTGGGATTTGAACCCAAGATCTTCGACTTATGAGACCGAAACTTTAGACCAAACTAAGCCACGTCCCTAAGATTTTAAAATTATAAAAGTGGGAGCGATCGGATTTGAACCGACGATCATTGGATTTGGAATCCAGTGCGCTACTGCTACGCCACGCCCCCAAATTTATTCAATAAATAAGGGTAGTCGGACTTGAACCGACATGTGGCAGGAATCTTCGAAAATTATTCATAGAAGCCTGCTGCCTTATCCCTTAGGCAATACCCTCAATTTATTAGTAGGAGAGGTAGGACTTGAACCTACGAGCTCTTCCTCGTAAAGGAAGCACCATTTCCACTAAGTGACTCTCCCTTATTATGGAGAGCTAGAGGGGATTCGAACCCCCGATTGGGCGGTTAAAGGCCGTCTGCCTTAGACCACTTGGCTACTAGCTCACATTGAGGACATAAAGGGATTTGAACCCTTCTTCTGGTGGTTAAGAACCACGTGCTCCACCTGACTGAGCTATATGTCCATTCAATAGGGGTGGTAAGGGTGGTGAGAATTGAACTCACGATTTCCGCTTTATCAGAACGGTGATCTGAACCGACTAATCTACACCCCCTATTCTAACTCATATTAAATTCTCTGGGGGAACCAAGCTATTTTACTACTATCTATTGTCGCTTCGAGGCGACATTTTCTTTATGTTGTATACCACCTCTTTTCTTTAATTATAATACATTTTGGAAATGGAGTCGGCAGGATTTGAACCTACATCAGCCTCGAGTTTCACTCTCGATCCTCTTATTTTAGAAAGATTGTCGAGTGTCTTCGGCGTTTAGACTACGACTCCTTATTAATAGCGCTCCTAGTATGATTCGAACATACACCTCCTGATTAACAGTCAGATATGCTACCATTAACACTATAGGAGCTTAAATATAATATTGAATCTAAGTAAAATACTAATCGATTTCTTATATATGGTAATATTATTTATAAGCATCCATCGTGAAGAAGAGATCTCAGAGATAATTGATGGATAGTTTAAGAGAAAAATAGGAATCAAAGCATAGAAATATCAATCGTAATATTTAAGAGGATGCCTAAATGGAATTATTGTTTAAGTCTAAAATTTTTGACGATATTCATTCCTCGCCAACGCATCCTTATAATAAATACACGATTTATCATAATATTATCTAAGATTCTTATATATTTAAATCTTTCGCTTAATCTCATTCTATGCTCGATAGTGGGAAAAGAATGGGCAGTTTTGAAAGAAGATTTTAAATATCAAGTAGACTTATAATAATAAAAGGTGTATTAACGAAATCATCTAGAAGTATTGATGAGCTATCACTTTACTTTCAAAATAATAATCATAATATGACGAAACTAAACATATTAGACCCAGAATCAAATAAAGAATGTAGACTAAATGAATACCTTACAATTAAATTAGAAGGTACTTCTACGAATATTTATGTCTTAGATCAATTATTTGATCAGTGTAAATTTCTCCTTTTAAATATTCCAATAGAAGATGTAGCTTCATATAATAAGATTGATTCTATTGATGAGATTGCTGAAAAATTAGATTCCAGGTTAGAATATCCAGAAGATAATAAGGAAATAATAATTTCCCCAGAAACAGAATTTTGGGGTCATTGTTCCAATTTACAGGCTTGGGTAGAACATGATTATAATACGTGTATCCTTCATAGAAATTTAGCATTTCCTTTACTAAAGAAGCTTAATGAAGTAGGAGATCCAAAAGCTAAAAAATTACTAAAAGATGAGGTAATTTATAGACTAGAGAGTAAATTTAAACCAGTCGTAAATTATTTGCTAGAAGAAGGATATCTTGAACTTTTTACAGAAGAAGAAATTGTTCTTCTATGTGATATAATTAGTATTGAGTATATAAAATTAAGGGGTAAGATAATACCTGTTATTAATAATGAATTAAATTTATCAGGATTGAAAATTGGTAATATTAATGAAATAGAAGGATTAGAAAATATATCAAATTTAAAAAAACTCTATCTTAATAACAATAATATTGAAAAAATACAAGGAATCGATATTTTTACTACATTAGAGGAATTGGAACTCAATAATAATCTTATTAAGACACTTAGTGGATTAGAAAATCTTAAGAATTTAAAGAAATTGTGTGTATGTGGAAACTATCTTAATATGATTCAAGGTTTAGATTCACTAATTAATTTAGAGGAACTATGCCTCGCAAGGAATTATATAATAAATATTGAAAACTTAGAAAACCTTGTTAATTTAAGAGAGTTAGATCTTAACAAAAACCAAATTAATGTAATAAAAGGATTAGAACAGTTAAAAAACCTAGAGGTTTTATATTTAGCATCTAATTACATAAAAGTGATCCAAGGATTAGAACATCTTAATAAATTGGTATCTTTAGATTTGAATTTGAATAATATAGATAAAATTGACGGATTAGATTCTCTTGTAAATCTAGATTACTTAGGTCTAACAAATAATCAAATTAATAGAATAAATAATTTAAAAAAATTAGTAAATTTGAAAACATTGAATCTATCCGATAACAGACTTTATAAAGTTGAAGGACTTAATTCCCTAGAGAAGATTGAGGTACTAATCCTTTTCAACAATTACATTGATAAAATAGCTAATCTGGATAATCTAGTAAACTTAGATACATTAAATTTAAGTAATAATTTGATTATAACCATGGAGGGTTTAAATGAGCTTAAAAGTCTTACAACACTAAATCTTAGTTATAATAATATAAATGAAATTAAGGGTATAGAAAATAAAAAATCTTTACAAACATTATATCTCAACGCTAATAATATTACTAAACTTCAAGGATTAGATAATCTTACAGATCTAACAAAGATCTATCTTAGTCATAATAATATAAAAAAAATTAGTAGAATAAAAAATCTGAAAAATCTATATCTATTAGATCTTAAATCCAATAGCATCAGTAAAATCGAGAATTTAAGTGAATTCTATAAATTAGAGAATTTAAATCTGTCTGATAATCATATAACAAATATAGAAAATTTAGGAAATTGTTCAAATCTCAATTACTTCGATCTATCGCGTAATTGTATATATGAAATTAAAGAATTAGATCTATTAGCTAACTTAAATTCACTCTATCTTTCTGAAAATCAAATTACTAAAATTAATAATCTAGATAATCTTTCAAAATTAAGATCGCTCTCTCTTGATTATAATAAAATTACTAAAATTACTGGTTTAAATTATCTTTCTAATTTAGACTATCTAGATTTATCATATAACGCTATTAACGAAATCGAAGGATTAGATTCTCTTTCAAATCTGCGTAGTTTCTATCTTAACAATAATTCTATTAGCGAAATTAAGGGATTAGAACAATTACGTTCAATAACTACATTAAACCTTTCATCTAATAAAATTAATGAAATAAAAAATATAAATAATCAACAAAATCTATTATGGTTATACCTTGATAATAATAAAATTAGCGAAATCAAGAATTTGAATAAACTATCTAGGCTAGAAAAATTATATCTTGAAGATAATCAAATAATGAAATTGAAGAATTTGGATGCTCTTCCTAACTTAACTACTTTAAGTATGTCAGGAAATCAAATCAGAGAAATCGAGAATTTAAACTGTGTTTCAAAACTTTATAATCTCTATCTAAATAATAATAAAATTAGAGAAATTAATGGCTTAGAAAACCTTCCAAATCTTGAATATTTAGATCTTTCAGGTAATAAAATTTCCGAGATTAAAGGATTAGAAAACCTTCATAAACTTTATAATTTAAATCTTTCTAAAAATCAAATTATAGAAATAAGAGGATTAGATAATCTTATTAAATTAACATATTTATATCTTAATTCTAATAAAATCCGTGATATAAATGGATTAAAAAATCAATTCCTATTATACAATTTAAGCCTTTCTGATAATGAAATCATTGAGATCAAAAACTTAGAAAAAAACAACAGATTAGAATATTTAAATCTTAACAATAATAATATAGCCAGAATTAATGGATTAGATCATTTTTTCAATTTAAAAAATCTAGATCTCTCAAACAATTGTATTAATAATATCAATTGTTTAGATTCTCTTCATTGCCTAGAATCCTTAAATCTTAATTCAAATAGTATTAAAGAAATTAATAATTTAGATGCTCTTGTCAATTTAAAATGTTTATATCTTAATAAAAATCAAATTGTTAAATTAGAAGGAATAAATAAGTTAACAAACTTAAGAGAGTTATATCTTCATGACAATAAAATTCATAATTTTAGAATTAGACGAAATTCTCTTCAACTAGAAAAAGTATCACTTCAAAATAATCAGATCGTTGAATTTGATGATCTAAAGAAACTTTATAATTTAAAATTGCTAGATCTATCACAGAATAAAATAACCGAAATACATGGATTAGATTATTTTCTTAATCTTAATTCATTATATTTGCAGAATAATGAAATTACCCAAATAAAAGGATTGGATGAGTTAAATTATCTTATGTATTTAAATCTTTCAAAGAATCAAATAATTGAGATAGAAGGATTAGATAATATTGAAATCCTTAATACGCTAGACCTTTCAGGGAATCAAATTACCGAGATAAAAGGATTGAACGAATTAAATTACCTTACATCTTTGTATCTCTCAGAAAACCAAATAAATGAGATTAAAAATCTAGATTCTAATTTGAAATTAAAAATTTTATTTCTTGAGAATAATAAAATAAGGGAGATTGAAAATTTAGAAAATTTAGTTAATATAACTACTATAAATCTCAATAAAAATAAAATTACTGAGATATCTGGATTTAATGAATTATATAATCTTCAGTGGTTATATCTTAATGATAATCAAATCCATGAAATTAAAGGATTAAAGGTATTACAACATTTAAAATATATAGAAATTTCAGGAAATCATTTATCTGAAATTAAAGGATTAAATCATTTCTCAAAATTGGAAAGACTAGATTTATCAAAAAATGATATAACTGAACTTAAGGGTTTAGAACATCTAATAAAATTGAAAGAATTAAAAATTTATGGAAATTTAATATCTTATAGACTTATAGATTATTTAGGTGGATATAATGATAATGATTTTGTAAATGAGGTAGGTAAATTTATCTCATATTGCCAAGATTAATAAGAATTAGCATTTAAAACAATTTTATTCTTACTTAATAATAAAATCTCTAAAATATTAAATTTACAAATAATATATGTTAAGATTTAGATTTATTATTTCCAAATAAAACCTGTTGACTTGTTTTTTTAAGTTTAATTTTGCGATTTTTGGCAATATTTCTTTTTTTCCAATATCTACTCTATATCTATCTTAAATTTAGAATTATTAAATTTAAATTTTCTTATCGTGGAAATGGGAAATGAATGGGCAATCTTAAGCGAAAAGCTTTTATATTGAAGTAATAATAATTATTATAACATGGGACGAGTATATTATGTGGGAAATTTTACCCCACAAGAAGATATCGGCGCCTGTCCTACATATCAGGCGCAGAACTATAGCGGATGCTATAGAAATTAAAAATATCAATTACTCGTCTATCGATTTCTCTACCATTATTATCTATGAATTCTACTCGAATACGTTAAAAATAAATTCTACTTAGATGAGTAAGTTCGATATTTTTATATATAAATAGAGGGTGTAGGGTGTAGTGGTCTTGCATTGAAGCCTGTGAACCTTCAGGAGGCGGTTCGATCCCGCCCACATCCTCCAAGCAATGAGCCCGTAGCTCAATTGGAAGAGCAACGGTGTTGCAAACCGAGGGTTGTGGGTTCAAATCCCATCGAGGTCCATTATTTACAAAATTGGGGCTGTAGCTTAACTGGCAGAGCAATGTTTTTGCATATCATAGATTGTGGGTTCAAATCCTACCAGCTCCATTATAAAAAAAATACCCCCATCGTCTAGTGGACAAGGACGCTTGGCTTTGAACCAGGCAACGTAGGGTCGAATCCTGCTGGGGGTATTTAAAATCCTGCCGTGGCGTAATTGGTAACGCAACAGACTGTAGATCTGGAGGTTGTTGGTTCAAATCCAACCGGTAGGATTCTTATACGGAACATTAGTGTAATGGCTAGCATAGACGATTGTCAGTCGCCCAGTAGGGGTTCAATTCCCCTATGTTCCGCCAATAAATATAGCAAAATTAGCGAGATTACTGTAGTCCGGTTAATCAGCACCGCCTTCCAAGTGGTTGTCCACGAGGGTTCAAATCCCTCATCTCGCATAAAAAGTGCCCCTATAGCATAGTCTGGTCAATGCGGCTTCTTTGTAAGTAGCAGACTCATGGGTTCGAATCCCATTGGGGGCTTCATTACTAAAATGCACGTGTGGCTGAATGAATTAGGCAGGAGACTGCAAATCTCTGGAAAACAGGTTCGATTCCTGTCGCGTGCTCTTGAAAAATATAAAAAGTATAAAAAATCAGAAAAATAGGAAAAAAAAAATGATAGAAATGAGTATGAAAGGAGATATATTGTTAGTTAAAATAAAAGAATTTCCGTTAAATAAAGAAAAAATACATTTAGATCTTACAATACAAGGAGAACTTAATGGTGATAGTGGAAAATCTGTTCATGCTACAATCTTCAAAAGAGATAACAACATCTTTGTAGAGTCAAATATTCTGACTTTGATTATCAATGAAAATGAGAAATCTCCTATTGTAAAACCTTAATTTTTTTTTATTTATTATGCTCCTGTGTTCTAGATCGGTTAAGGATTCCTGGCTTTCAACCAAGAGACGCGGGTTCAAATCCCGCCAGGAGCTTTTAAAAATCATCTGAATTGTAGGATCAATCATGAGAGATACTCATCTTTTAAACAAGGGTGAAAATTTCACCCAAGTTATACAAGGGGGTGTAATGTAGTGTTCATCATCCGAGCTTTGGAAGTTCGTTACGAAGGTTCAAATCCTTCCACTCCCACCACTAATCACTCCAATTAATAGTTAGGTCTTCTCTTTCTATTATTATAATAAAAGTTTATAATGTATAAATTCACTCCTTTTCAAACCAGCTTTTGAATGAATATTATAAATTGTCCTATTTCATAAAAAATATATATTTATGCTTCAATAATAATTAATATTCTATTAACAAACATAGATATTTAAAAAAAAAACTCCAATGAATAATAATATAAAATTTGATGTTAAAAATGGCGACAAATAACATATTAAAAGAAGAAGATTTAGCTCTTCTTGAGGAATTAGACCGGCTAAGTCAATTTAAAGATGCAATTCCAAATAAAACTAAAACAGATGCGGAGTATTATTTTTATGAACTAGAGAACAATGAGATTGTAACACTTAATCTAAGAGATGCTCGAATAACAAATCTTCCCGAGGCAATAGGTAATCTTTCTGCACTTAGAACCCTAGACCTAGCAGGAAACCAGAATATCAATCTACCAGAATCAATTAAAAATCTTAGATCACTTAAAACTTTAATTATAAGTCATAATAAATTAAAGGATTTTCCAGAAATAATAACAACCCTTAAAAATCTTGAGGTTTTAGATTTACAAAAAAATTATATTCCCTCTATACCTGAATCAATAGGTAATTTAACTTCAATTAAAGAACTAAATTTATATGGTAATGAGGTTTTGAAAACACTTCCAGAATCAATTGGAAATCTTACCTTACTAAAAGAGTTAAATATTGGTAGAAATCCTATTAATCAACTTCCAGATTCATTTACTCGGTTAACTGCTCTTGTAAAACTAAATAGAGAGGCATACAAATTATCAGAATTACCTGAGCAAATTACCCAACTTAGATCGTTAAGAGAGTTAAATTTAAGAGGTGTTATGCTAGAGTCTCTCCCTGTTTCTATAGCTAAACTAATTTCGTTAACAAACCTAGATTTAGGTGAATGTAATTTTTCAATAATTCCAAACGGAATTAAAAACCTTATTAATCTTAAAAAATTATCCTTTAAAAATAATAGACAAAGTTTAACTATTCCAGATTGGATACCAGAACTTAAGTCACTTGAAATATTGGATTTATCAGGAGCTAAATTTAAAGAATTACCTGATTCTTTTAGGAATCTTGAATCTCTTATAGAATTGGATTTGACTGGTATTAGGTTTGAAACCATCCCTAATGTTTTAATGCAACTTCCTAATCTAGAAAAATTGGATATAGAAAGTTGTGGTTTAAACTCTTTACCAGATTCAATAGGTACGTTTAGATCACTTAAAGAGTTAAATTTAAACAGTAATAGATTAGAAACACTAAATGAAGCAATAGGCAATATTCAATCTCTTGAAATCCTCCGTTTAGAGAAAAATAAATTTAGAAATTTCCCAGAATCCCTTGGAAAGCTTTCATCCCTTAAAGAAATACATATGGAAAATAATTACGTAGAATCTCTTCCCGAATCAATAGGTCAAATGAAAAATCTTCAAATACTAGATTTGGGCGGTAGTAAAGTAACAAACCTTCCTGAATCTATAGGAAATATCACCTCCCTTAAGAAATTAATACTCCGGGGTCATGAGATAATGAAAGTTCCAGAATCTATAGGAAATATTATATCTCTAGAATCATTATCTCTCAGTGGTTCTTATAAATTAGAATCTATTCCAGACTCTATTGGTAATTTAATAAACCTAAGAGAACTCGATTTATCGCAAAATAAACTAACAAAATTACCAGATACTCTTAAAAATCTTGTCAATATTACGTATTTGGCATTAAATCATAACAATTTGGGGGTCATTCCTGAATGGATAGGAGATCTAGAAAAGCTTAAAGTATTGAATTTAATGCGTAATAATTTATCCTCTCTTCCTGATAGTATTGGAAATTTGAAAAATATAACACATCTTTATCTTGTTTATAACCAATTCTCAAAAATTCCAATTCAAATATGGTCTCTAAAGAAATTAGAAGAATTAAATCTTACAGATAATCCATGGGATGATGAATCTAAAGAGGTTATTGCCAAAGGAATCCCTGAAATACTTAAATATTGTAGAAAACATGCTGCTATGAATGTCTTTCTGAGTCATGCAGTTGTTGATTATGATTACTTTAAGATTGCAGAACTCTCTGATTTTTTTGAACGACAGAACGTAATAGATAAGGCATATTATTGTGAAGAGGATCTTACTGGAAATATTGATGATTTTATGAATGATAAAGTCCCTGACAGTCAACTCTTACTATTTTTTGCCTCTCAAAAATCTGTTCACAATTCAGTAGATTGTGCTCATGAACTTGACTTGGCAAGACAATATAATATTCAAATTATTCCCGTTAAGGGGGCCAATGTAGGATGGGGTGATTTAGGCGAAATAGGTTTAAGTCGACAATTGGGATTTGAATATGATGAAAATGATTTTAATGGCTTTAAGATTAAACTATATGATTATATCAAGAAATTCAAAGAAACGGTTGATTTATTTGAGGCTGAAGGTGCAAAATATGATCGACAAAAATTTGCTCTTAAAAATTCTGTAGAAAGTTTAGTTGAATCTGAAGAGTTCACTAATCTTCTAAAGGAAAATTTTACTGAATTTGAGAAAACCTTTGATGAAGTAAGTTATAAAAAAATATCTTTAAAGGAATATTTCCTTAAAATTGCAAAACTCCTTGAAAAGATGGATTAATTCATTAAAAGTATTAAATTAATATTTCTTTTTTTTTTATTACATCTATATTATTTAATTATAAAGATAATTTTGTATTATTTCTCTTCTATTTTGATTGATCAACTAGAATAAAAGAAATCAAAAGATTCTTATAATAAAAATCAATGATCAATATAACTATCTTATACGAGTGATCATATGGGAATTCAATCAAATAATAATGAAGAAAAGAATAAGGACATTCCTCAAACAAAAGAGATTTTTTCAGAAAAGCTAAATGATATTATTATCAATGTCATAGAAAAGCATAATCTTGATGTTAGAGGGATGGAACTAACTCCTGATGGAAAGTACCTTCTTTCCTGTTCAGAAAATTTAGAGAATGAAAAACCTAGAGTGTTAATTTGGAACATAGAAGAATTACTTGAAAATGAGAATAATCCTGAATGCATTTTAGAAGGAGAAATAACCAAGAATGAAAATGTGAAAATTGACAATTGGCTCTTATGTATTGATTCGATAGTGCTGAATATAAATGATAAGAAACATTGGGTTATCTGCGCTGGAAGTATTAATGGAGATTTATATATATGGACTGGTAATATAGATGACCATACAGAAAAATGGATTTTTGAAAATATAAAATCGAAAAGAGTATTATATGAATCTGAAACACAAGATATATATCCAAAAGCTGTTTTTGATATGGATGTTTTACACAATTCTCAGAAAAATAATTCTTTCAGACTTTTTTATGTACTCAATAACATCCATGCAATAAATAAAACAAAGACAAATGATAATACTATAAATGAACTGGAAATAACTATTGATCATAATGATCTTAGAATTGATGAAAAAAGTCAAATAATCGGAACTCAGGATGAATGGATTGTAAGTATTGATACTCACTATGAAAAAAACTATTTAATTTCAGGATCCAGAAATGGGACAATAAAAAAATGGTCCCTGAACAAAAATGATGATGCAAAACCTATTTCAATTGGAAATCATCCAGACTCAATTACTTGTGTAAAAATTTTTAAAAAAGGTAATCAAATAATCTCCAGTAGTTTGGACAATTCAATTAGAATCTGGGATAATAATAACACTGGTAAACCAAATTTAATAAATGAATTAATAGGCCATACAGATGCAGTAGTTTATATTGATATCCAAAGAAATGATCAATTCCTTTATTCGATTTCAAAAGATAATACAATGAAAATTTGGGATTTAGAGAAAGGTATTTGGATTAGAAATGTAGATGTTAATTATTTCATGGAAAGATTTGATAGAGATGATAAAATTATTGAAAAAGGTATGATTTTTCTCAAGAAATTAAAAATTTCTGGAGACAATCGACATATTTTCACTTCAAGACATAATAAAATTATAATTTTAAGAGATTTTGGAATTCTGTGGCATTTCAATGAACAATTGAAATTCATTAAAAAAAATGATAAAGAATTATATGAGAAAATATATGGTGAAAATCTTCAACAGATTGCTGAACAAAGTCCTGAAAATATTGAATCATTAAAAAAAATTTATTGGATTATCAAAAAAAGAATAGAGAATGCAACTGAATTAAAATTATCTCTAAAGAATATTGATACAAGTGATTTTATTAGATATAATATGCGAGATTTAGGTTCTTTATTTATCCCATCATTTATAAGTTTCGAAATGGAAAATAAATGTGAAAAAGATCAAATTTGCATAAAAAACCAAAAAGAATATCTTTCAGGGATTAAAGATCATTATGATGCTTATTGGTATAGTGTAAAAAACATTCTCTTTAGATTACCAGACGCTCCTTGGAGTTTTAGATTGTTTGCTACTACTAATATTGAAGATGATATTGAGGAATCGAATTTTATTGAAGTAACTGATACTCAGATACTAGATTCTGTTTTTACAATAATGAAGGATCGAGGTCAAACCCAAATTAAGTTCTTAATGATTTTAAAAAATATTGAACCAGCATTCACACCTCTAATTAGTAATATTAATATAGATATAGAAGATGATCATGGTGATAAAGATAATCTTGTATTTTCTGATTTTATATACTCAAAGAATTTTATTAAATTATTAGACAATCCGAAAAAGACGCTTAATAAATATGAAATTTTAAAAGAACCTGAAAATATCTATTATTCTGATTGTATGTTTCAAATAGATGGTGGATATGCTACTGAAAATTCAATTAATATTGTTATAAGAAAAATATCTGTTGAGTTTATTGAAAAACTAAATCCTTTAGAATCTGAAGAAGAAGATGAAGAAAACTGTAAATTATTTAATGCCTTTAGAAATAACTTTCAATATCCAATAATTCCCAAAATTAATATTCAAGTAGGAAAAGGAGTTGCATCTACTATGGGAAAAATAATAGATGATTATTTCGCAAAAATCATAATTATTGAATTCATATTTAGTACATGGGGCTTTTTGGAAGCAGTATTGACACCAGGAGATATTTTAGATTCTATATCTTTTTATATAAATGTATTTGCACTTGCGCTAATTGGAATAATCACCCTATTCATGATAAAAAATAAACTCTAATCAATCCAAATATAAAAGAGGTTAAAAAAAATGTCAAAAGTAAAAAAAAGATTAAATATAATAATGACATGTTCTATGCAAAATGATTTTATTGAACCTTTAGATGATTTAAGTCAATCAGATGACAAATTAAAACTTGATTATTTAAAGAGTCAAGAGATGTGGATTCAATATTTCAATAGTCAAGATAGAAATGTAAATCAAGCAACCATAGATAATTTTATGACTTGGTTAAAAAAAAATGCAGAAACTCAAAATGGCAAGATATCTCTTTCCTACCATAAGATTTTAGAAAAATATAAGCATAGAGTTCATGTAGATTACGATGAATCACAGAGAATATGGCAGGGAGGAAAATTAAACCAATTCTTAAAAGATTTGATGGTAAAAGGATCAAAGGCTCTATATAGTGAAAATAGCACAGAAGAATATCAATGTATTCATCTTAGAGATTGGCATGACCCAACAGATATGCTTCAGAAGGGAGAATTAGATAATTTTGGTCCACACTGTATGAAAGGAACATATGGTGCTAAATTTATCTCTCCTTTGGATGATCTTATTAAAGAACATCCTGAATTTAATATTATCATAAATTCTAACAGTCTTAGTTCATTTGCAGAAACAGAGCTTGAATCTGTCTTAAATACCATTATTAAGAATTCAGGTAACTCTAAAAATGAGGTAAATATTGGCATTTTTGGAGTTATAACAAATGTAAAGATTTTTCTACTAGCTTTTGAGTTAATGGTAATTCATAATTATGGAAATGTTTCTGTTTGTGGAGATTTTTGTGCTGGATTTACTGATCAAGGTCATTTTGAAGGAATAAATAGTATGGCTAATATATTAGTCGCTAATGTCGTTGACCATAATGAATTTCGAAAAATATTCAAAATATAACTATAAAAAAAAAAATTTTTATTTTTTTCTTTTCAATTCTTCCAAATCTTTTAATTCAAGATATAATTGTTCATTATAGTTTTTTCTCTTCCTAACTTTCTTCATAACGTAATTTTGTCTATGAAGTTTAATTTTTTCTAATATATATAAAAATGGAAATATCCAAAAAATGAAAAGGAAGATAAGAAGTGGATATGTAATCATCATAGCGATTCTTTCAAAATCTAACGTAGATCCTAAATTATATTCGATTGTGTAAATCATATATCGAATATATGAATAAATTAATTCAAAACCAAGAAATCCTTTGAGTTATTTATTAAAAGATTTATTTACAGAAGATACTTCAAAATTTAATATATTTTCCTCTGATTTATAGTAAAAGATAGGACAATCTTCAAGAAGCCAAAGAGGTGTAAATATTAATGAACCTAAAAGAATGAAAAAATACATTAAGAAGTTAAAAGTAAAAAAGAAAGTATTAAAGTCATCAAGAGGGCTAACCATAACATATTCTTGTACAATTTCATTATCAGAAAGAGAAATACTCAATGCAAATGCAAATGCTGATAGCAAAAGACCTCTAAAATATACTTTTTTAAATCTTATTTTTTTATCTAAACGTTCTTGAGGAAATAAGGTATAGAGAGGTTTTTTATTTATTATTGAATGAAAGGATATTAAAAGATTTACTAATCCATAACCAGATAGAAGACCTATTGGAATTAAATAAATAGGAAATAATCCTTGAAGAACAAATTGTTGAACTCCTCCTTTATCAAATGGAATAAGTTTCCATATTTTAGGATCTTCAGTACCTGATATTTCTCTTAAAATCCAAGGTAATGAAGTTAAGCAACCAACAATTAATATATAAAATAATGCTTTCCAGTGATAAGGTATTTTCTCATTTTCTAAGGTTTTCATATTGATATATCTCTTTTATTTATTAATATATTTTAACTTTTGATCACTAAAAAAATATAGAGAATTATAAAATAATTTGATTATTATATGGGAACAGATTTATATCTCCAAATTGAAGTAAGAATTGATGGAAAATGGAATTGGATTGGAAAATATTTGCCAAATTTCATCAACAAAAACAATTATTTTCCAATCATAATTTATAGATCTTATGAATTTTTCTCTATTATAGCAGGCGTAAGAAATCATTTTGGAATTATACCAATAACTAAACCAAGGGGATTGCCTAAAGATATCGATCCTGTTTTATTAAAGGAATATAATGAATATACAGGTAATATCCTAACTGGAGAACATACATTTTCTTGGTTAACGATAAAAGAAATCGAGGATTTCGATTGGAATAGAAAATTAAAAAGGAAGGATTATGTTAATCCCCAACAATATAAGGAATTTTTATTAATTGGAAAGCCTATAACATATTCTGGTATTGGTCGTGCTAGAGTTAAGGGAGAAAATGGAAAATGGAAATTAATAGAAAAATCGGGGAAATGGGAAATAAAAAGGATTTCAAATGATGAGATGAATAATTTAATAAATGGTAAAATGGATATTGAGAAAAATATAAAATATTTAACAGAAATTGAATGGGAAATTACATATATACAAGCAGTTGAGAATTCTTATTATAGTGATCTTATGAGATTGTTCAATAATGTTATTGATCTACATGCTGAAGAAGAAAAATACATAACTAAAAATGATGTGAGGATTGTTTTTGGATTTTCATCTTAATTATGATATCCTAAAAAATCAAGCTAATTTAAAGTATTATATATCCTTAGTCTTTTTTTATTTCTTTTTTGCAATAAATAATAAGATTCTTTATTTCTTTAACAAATCCAAAATCAGTTATTCCGCCAAACTTTCTTAAAAGAGTTTTAGATATTAAATTACCATAAATTCTTAATATATTTAACTTTACTAAATTCCCTAATCCCTTTAAATCCGAAATAGGGTTATTAGATAAATCTAATTTTTCTAAGTTAAGAAGACTGTCTAAATCCTTAATTTCAGTAATTTGATTTTTTGATAGAATTAAACTTCTTAATTTAAATAATTCCTCTAAATTCTTAATTTCTTTAATCTGATTTCTTGAAAGTTCTAAAACTTCTAAATTTTTAAGATTATTTAAACTTTCAATCTCTTTTATATCATTAGAATTAAGTTTTAAACTTATTAATTTATCAAAATCTCTAAAACCCTTCAATGTATTAATATGATTATTATCGAGATATAAACTTTCGAGATTAGGTGGAAAATAATCACTTTTCACTTCAATGATTTCATTCTGGAATAATGAAATACGCTGTAATTTATGAAGATGGTTTATATTTTTAATATTGCGAATTTTATTTTGTGATAGAAATAATTTTTCTAAATTGAGTAGATTGTCTAAACCTTTAATTTCAGAAATATGATTTTTGGAAAGATCTAAAGATAATAAATTTTTTAATTGTTCTAATCCATTAATTTCGTTAATATCATTATTGTTAAGATTTAATCCTTTTAATTTTAAAAGTTTATCAAGACCACTTATTTTTTTAATTTGATTATCTTTTAAATGTAACCATAATAGATTAGTAATTTTATCTAAAAAATCAATTTCAGTAATATTATTTTTTGAAAGTTCGAGTGCTTCTAATTTATTAAGATTATTAATAAAGTATATTTTTTTAATCTGATTTAAATCAAGAGATAATCCTCTTAGATTCTCAGGATATTCAACATCCTTGATTTCAATTAATTTATTATTTCTTAAATATATCCATTGTAGGTTTTTTAATCTCTTAATATTTTTTATTTTATTAATGAGATTATCAGATAGGTCTAATTCCTCCAGATTAATTAGATGATCTAATCCCTTAATTTCGCTAATTTGATTATTGTTTAGGTATAATTTTTTTAATGAAATAAGATTTTCCAGAGGATTAATTTGTGATATTTGGTTATTATGAAGATATAATTCCTGTAAATTATTAAGATTCTCAAAACCCTCTGTTGTTTTTAATTTATTATCATTTAAATATAAAAACTCTAAATTGTTTAATTGGTTTATTCCATGAATTCTATTAATTTTATTTCCACTAAGAATTAATCTCTCTAAATTAATATAATTATTTAAATTATTAATTTCTGTAATTTCATTGTACTCAAGATATAATTCTTTTAATTTAATTGGGTGATTAATTTTTTTTATTTTATTAATGTTGTTATCTCTTAATGAAATCCATAAAAGATTTGATAAACTATCAATACCCTTAAATAGAGTTATTTGGTTATTAGCAAGGTCCAGATACTCTAAATTAATAAGATTTTTTAAACCCTTTATATTAGTAATTTTATTATTCCTTAGATATAACCACTTTATATTTTTTAGATTGTCTAATCTGTTAATTTCACAAATTTGGTTCCTATTTAGATCTAACTTCTCTATACTAATAAGATTCTCTAAACCTTTTAATTCGGCAATCTTGTTATTATAAAGGTATAATTCCTTTAAATTTAATAGTCCAACCAATCCATCTAAATTTGATAATTGATTTTGAGAGAGATTTAATTGTTTTATATTGATGAGATTTTGTAAACCTTTAATTTTATTAATTTTATTTTCCGAAAGAATTAATATCTCTAAATTAATAAGATTTTTTAAACCCTTAATTTCAAAAATTTGATTTTCTGAAATATATAATTTTCTTAGATTTTTTAATTGTTCAAGATTATTAATTTCGCTTATTTTATTTTTTGAGAGAAATAGATTTTCTAATTTCTTCAGATTTGCTAAATTTTTAATTTCAGAGATTTGATTTCTAGAAAGATCTAATGTTCTTAAATTTTTTAATTGTTCTAATCCATTAATTTCCATCAAAAAATTGTTAAATAGGTTTAATTCCTCTAATTCTTTTAAATATTCTAAATTTTTTATTTCAGAAATTTGGTTTCCTGATAGATCTAATGATCTTAATTGGGTTAGACATTCTAATCCTTTAATATCAGTAATATGATTTTGAGATAGATCTAATTTTATTAGATCAACATTATTCTCTAAATATTCAATCTGATCAATTTCCTTTATGTTTAATTTCCTTAGATCTAATTCATTATGTATTATTGGAATAAATTCACCATTTACCTCCACACAATCAAATAAGGATCTTAATTCATCAGGAGTAAAAATATCTAAATATTTTTCTTCTATAAGAAAATCTATGACAGGTTTATAGTTAGCTTGAATTCTTTTGGCTATCTCTTCTTTTAACACTTTATTTGCTATTGGATCTCCCACTTTATTTAATTCTTTCAATAGTGGAAATGAAATATTGCTGTGGAGAACGCAAGTATCATAATCGTGTTCTACCCATGCTTCCATATTTGAACAATGACCCCAAAATTCGGTTTCAGGAGGAATATCATTATTTTGACTCGTTTCTAAACTTATTTTTAATTTTTCAGCAGCTTCATCTATAGATTTGATCTCATTAACTAGGTATATATTATCAGGAGATATATTAAGAAGTAGGGTAGTGCATTGAAGAAATTTCTTACCAGCAATATAAATATTTGTTATATCATTCTCAAGTTTTAAAGTGATGTAATCGTTAACTCTAAATTCTTTCATATCTCTGATATCTTTCATATTTGGCTAACTAAAACTTTGTAGATCACTAATAAATGTCTTATAATAAAATCTTATCGATATTTTTTTTATTTGTTCTATCGAACAATTCGTGAGAATTTTAAGATTTTTTTTATATTCTTTAGTATTTTTATGTCCCAAACCTATAATACAATCCTTAAATAATAGATTTCGATCATTTCTTAGAGTCTTTGAATATAATAATATTTCTCTTAAAATAATCTTCCATTAAAAGCTTTATATTCCATGAAACAAAATAATTTAATTGGATAATTCAACATAGAACATTTACATATTAAAAAACTGATAAAGATATACTTAAAAAATATTATCATTATAGACTACTAATTAATAGATCTCTAAGATTATCTTTTTGATTAAAATATGATGTTCTTAATGATTCTAACGCTTGGTTTATTTCATTATCAGTAAAGTTAGAAATTGATTTTCCATTATCTATTTCAGATATTAATTTAAGAAATTCATTTGTTGAATCTGTGTAATAAATAGCTTGACTATCATTTCTCCCCTTGATGTTCTTATAATTCCAATATATCCAATTCAAATTTTGTTCTTCTAATAATTTAATTACATCTTCATCATAATCTCAATAATTTTCAGCACTGGTCACAGCGCCAAACTCTCCAACAAATATTGGTTTATTTATATTTCTTATATACTTTAATCTCTCTAATAATCTTTCTCTTAGAGCATCTTTATTAAATACTTGGCCCTGTATTATTGAGGGATATATGCCTTGACCATCTACAGCATAAGATCCGGGGTCATAAAAATGGAAACTTAATACGGTTTTATTATCTGTTGGATTATCTACCCAATCCATACTTTTTGTCCAATTATTACCTTCTAAAAATAAAATATGATTTTTATCCACATCTCTTATAGCTTGGGAAATATCTCCATAAACCTTATTTAATATGGTGCTATTAGGAGCCAATGGTTCATTTAACAAATCATATCCTGCTATAATTGATTTATTAACATATCTATCAGCAATAGTCCTCCATAAAGTAATAATTCTTTGTTGATCTTCATAATTATCCAATAATTCATTTTTTCCATCATTTCCTGAATGATTACTAGGATTATGTCCTCCAGGTGATTGTCTCATACTAATTATCAGATATATATTTTTTTTTTCAGCAAATTCAATTATATTATCTAATTTTCCAAAATTATGTGAATTATTTTCAAAATCTTTGTATGTATTTAAAGACAATCTAATGGAATTTATTCCCATAGATTTTACATCAATAAAATTTTCTTCAGTAACAATATATTCTAACATATTATCAAAAAAATCATTTAATTCTTCATCACTTTCATTATAATTTACATCTCCTCTTATAGAAACAAAATCAAATTGTATCCCTCTTAATATAACCTCTTTATTATTATTGTCTACTATTTTATTTTCACTTACGGAAAGAAATCCGGAAATAATATATTCTCTCTAGGACTTTTAAGAATTTTGAAGACTATTACTGTTCCAAATATACTAAATATAGTTATTATCAAAAATAAGGCTACTACTATTAATTTCTTATTGATTTTCATATGATTATCATAATGATTTTGTTAAATATAATTATTTAGTTATTAATGAAAGTAGGATTATTTTAGAGATGATTTATTATAAAATATGAATGAATGAGTTTTTTGATTTTATCTTAATAATTTTTAAATTTAGTATTGCTTTTTTTATTATATATTAAATAAAATTGATCTATTTTATGCGCTCAAGAAAACCATTTTTGATATTCTGGCCTCAATATTTTGACGCCAAACGATCTAGAGGTGAAGGAAGAAGACTTCCTAAGAATATAGCATTAGAAAAAATAAATATTCAAGAGATTGCTAAAGCTGCGAAAAATCTGAATTATGATGTACAAATTGAGGAAAAACTGAATTATCCTAGAACTTGGTGGGATGAACCTGGTAGAGTTTTGGTTAATACTAAGGGAAAAAAGAAATCGAAAGTAATAAAAGAATTAGCAAAACAAATACGTAAAAATCGGGGTAAAAATTAAATCAAGATGCACGAATTTGCTTTTGCTTCTGATATATTCGAAATAGTTAAGAAAACAGCCTATAAATATAAAGCTAAGAAAGTATCTACTGTTTTTTTGGAAATTGGCGCTTTAACCCTAATCGTTCCTGAGTTATTAAAGGAATCATTCAAAATAGTAACAATAGGTTCCATTGTTGAAGAAGCATTATTAGATATTGAAATCATACCTGGTCAAATAAGATGTATGGATTGTGATAGTATTTCTAATGTAAAAATAACTAAAGAATCTCAATTGACAGGATTACAATTATTTCAATGTGAGAAATGCAATAGTATGAATACTAGAATTATAGAAGGAAAAAAAGTAAATATTAAAAATATCAGAATTCAAGAATGATTCATTTCTTTATGTCTTAATTAGTAGTGAAAACTTGATAAAGGATGGATATAATGAGAAACTCTTACAATCATAACCAAATAATGGATGGAAATATGCTAACGAAATTCTTAAAAAGTTAAAAAAACACTCTGATTAGAATATTGAGGATTGCTAAATAGTTATTCATTTATTCGAATTAATCAAATCTTTCCTTCGGAAATAAAATCAATTTAATTAATAAGGAATTCAAAAAACAAGTATTAAAATTAAGAATATAAATATTAAATTAGAATAGCATTTAAAACACCATGTTGACCTGGACGACTAGTTACTCTTGCTTTACCTAATTCTGTTTCTACAACTGCTCCTTTTGTTATAATATGACGTCTGTTTAAATCTTTAGATGCTTTATTTTCTTCAAATTTTAATATTTTTACTTTTTTTGTTTCATTTGTTTTTAGATTTGTTACGTTAACAAAAGAACTTTTGAATAATTTAATTTTAAAATTCCCACCCATAGTTCTCTGTTTTTTCTTTTTTACTTTACCTATTTCAGTTTCTATTGGTGGTCTTTCAAGTTCTCTCTTTCTTTTTTTTCTAAAACTTTTATATTTTTT
The DNA here is from genome assembly GCA_964525635.1 of uncultured archaeon. Classification (GTDB taxonomy): domain Archaea; phylum Asgardarchaeota; class Lokiarchaeia; order Sigyniarchaeales; family SOKP01; genus JAFGOA01. The sequence continues at coordinate 5,294 of CAZGJX010000054.1, read as the reverse complement.
ACCTGTGTATTTTCTTTTACTTCGAGCTTGACTACGAGCCATGATGGAAAACTTACTAATATTTTTTCTAGTATTGTAAATAATACAGAATTTCTTTAAAGTTTTTTTATTGCAAATGATTTTTTTTTAAATTTCCTTCACTTTATTAAAAATTACTATATATGGGCTATTTAAAACAGTTTCTAATATCATATTTAATGCTGATGTGCATGCCGGATATAATATTGTAAGAAAAGCAGTCCCAAATACCTTTCAGGTTGATGGGATAGAGGGTGTAGGGTTACATCTATATTCTATTGTCATCTGCTAAGAAGAGGTATCATTAGGATTGAGGAGATTTCCATGGAGGGAATTTAAAATAACCTTGGATATTGAGATAATATATATAATTTGTTTCCTCTAATTTTAATACAATATAATCATTTACTTGAGATTCATTCATTAATAATGTATTTTTATTATGTAGTGAAAAAACTAATTAAAGATGTATATTTAATTTATAATATATTATCATAATAACTATTAATGAAAATTATTTTTAATAGGAAAGGATAATGGAAGATTATACTAATTTACATAATTTAGATGAAAAAACATTAAATGAAGCAATAAAAACTGGAACTACAACAGTTGCTGCTATGTATAAAAATGGGGTCGTTATAGGTACAGAATCTCAGGCAACAGCGGGTTATATGGTCGCTACTAAGCAAGCTAAAAAGTTATTTAAAATAAATAATTTTACATGTGCCACTATAAGTGGAGGTGTTGCTGACTGCCAATATGTTGTAGATCAAATTACAGCATTATCAAGATTGAGAGAAGTAAAAAATGGTAAGATTCCTGAACCTAAATATATGGCTAACATTACTAGAAATATCCTATTCTCTGGTAGGTCTTATTTTCTTTCAATGATAATTGTTGGAGGATATTCAGAAAAAGAGGCTAAGGGAAAATTATATGGAATTGACTTGTTAGGAACATTATTTGAAGAAGAAAAATTTATCTCATTTGGTTCTGGATCTCCTTTTTCTTTAGGTGTTTTAGAAGCGGATTGGAAACCTAACATGTCTAAAGAGGCAGCAGTTAATCTAATAAAGACAGCTATTTCAAGTTCTCGTGAAAGAGATGCAGCTTCTGGCTTTAAACTTCAAATATGTGTTATTGATAAAGATGGATTTCAAAAAATTGAATAATAACTAATTTTTTATTCTTAATTTGGATATTTTATTCTTAAATTAACTCTTCAGTATTTATTTGAACTAGTTCATTATTACAATACATAAAAGCATTCATTGATTTATCTTTTCCATCCATAATGGACCAAATGGTATACTTAAATGATTTTAAATTGCTCTTGTCCAATATTTTCATATTTTTTAAATCTATTCGACTTGGATGATTTCCAGATGGATGGGAATGAAAAATGCTAATTAATTTCATATTAAGTTCTTTATATGATTCAATGAATATTTTGTTTAAATTTTCTTCATTTTTTATTAGAAAACCTATTGGACTTTTTTCATCTGACTCAATACATATAAATTTTTTTCCAATATATTCATAATAATAATCAACTTCTTCTTTTTTTATTTTTTCTTGTTTTTCTCCAAATAACAATCCACATGCTTCATTTGGATAAGCTTTATTAACACATTGAATCATTTGCTCAATTATATGGTTTGAGAATACTAAATAAATATCTTTTTCAAATTTCATGATGATTTCTCTTCTTTTTTTCTCTACTACTTTAATAGGAGTAGATTAAATTAGGGTTAATGCAGAATTTAATGCAGCTAATCTAGCTTTTTCATCAGAAACACCTAATCCTATGATTATTACATCACCTTCTTCCAATTCTGCGTTATTATCACTTATTCTTATTTTAAAATAATTTTGAATCTTTTCATTTAAATTCAAATCTTCAACCCTTTCTAAGAAAGGACTGGCAGGAAGTTTTAAATTTTTTCCATCATATAATAGACATGTAGCTCCTGAACCATTTATCTTCATTGCAGCATCTCTTTGTTCTATTCCACTCTTTAGATTTTTTTTAGCTTTTTTAATCAAACAATAATATGCATATATGTTTTTATACTCTATAATAATACCCTTTAAAATAGTCAAATCTCCTTTTTCCAATAATGGTATGTGTTTTTTAATTTGCTTTAAAAATTCTAATCCCTTAATTGTTAATACATGACCCCTACGTTTATTTTGATCTAAGACAGTAATATATTTACCAACCTCATTCAATTTTCTAATTAATGAGCGTGCTGTGCCAGAACCAATCATTAAATCCTTTTGTAATCTATAACGACCAATTCCCTCGGGATTTTTCCCAAAAATAATTAAAGCTAAGATTATATGAACATAATCAAATGTAGGTTTTATAGTATTACTTTCAAATAATTCGTTTAGTCTATCTAACATTCAATTATGTATAATCATTATTTTTTAATAAAAAATTACATAAAAAAGAAATATTTATATGAAAAGATTTAATAAATATTCCTACAATTATTGATAAAAGTATTATCAAATTGCATTTTAACCTATATTGGCGATCTTCACGCGGAGATAAATCATATGGACTATAAAAAAGAGAATTATGAAGATAATAAAGTCAAAGATTTGGTGTTCTTTAATGATGTCGAATTAGATACAAAAGATATTGAAGAAAAACCTAAAATCTCTGAAGAAATTGATCAAGAATATAAAATTAAACTATCTACAGAACTCACAACTTACCTAGGTAAATATAAATATACAAGCATATTAATTAATGAAAGTGCTGCACCTATTAATGATATTAAAATTAAGATAGAATATCCAAATTTCTTAGATCTTACAAGATCGATGCCACCAACTATAACAAAAGTAGAGTCTGATGATGTCGCGAATATTGATAAAATTAAAATAGAATTTGAAAATATAAAAGGCCATAATAGAAAGGAGATTGTATTATTTTTTACTCCACATATAAATATATTAAATAAAGGAGAAATCAAAACTTTTTCAGTATTTGTTAATCTAAATGGATATATAAGAGTTATTGATTCAGAACCTTTACAAATAAAAATAAATAAGCTTTCATTACAACCAAAAATTATTCCAAGTTCTGAAATAGCTGAATTTATAAAAAATCCTGAAATTAAAAAAGCGATAAGAAGTTATGGTATTGGAATCAAAAAAAATTTGGATTATAATCATATTTTTAATAATCTTGAGGCGATTTTGAGAGCTAATAATCTCCAATATATAACTAAGGACAATAAAAAGAGAATAATGTGGTATTTTGGTACTGATTTAGAAACAAACAGTGATCTTTTAGTTGTTGGTCAGATAAAGGAGAATAAAATAGAATGGATAATCTCTTGTAATAATATGAATGTAATTATATCTCTTTTAATTATGTTATCTTCAGAATTTACTGATTTTTTACTTAGAATGAGTATCATTGATTCTATTGATGACCTTTATAATCTTGAATGTAAAGCTTGTGGAACTGTTTTACCTAGATTTCCAGAACAAGGAAATGCAGTTAAATGTCAAAATTGCACTCTAGAACAAATTATTTGGTAATATCTTTATTAAAATTTATCATCATAAAGATCTGTAGTATTAATTCTAAAATTTTTTAGTCATCTGAAATAATTTTAATTTTATACTAAAATCTAACAATAAAAGTAATGAAGAGTAGATAAATAAATATCTATGTAAAGTAAATGTCTGATTTTGGTCAAATTAAGAAAAATGAGGATTAACTAAACAACTTGATTTATATTTATTAACTCTTTCATGATCTAAAGCATTTAAAATTTCACTTTTAATCAAATTATCCCCTATACAGAATATTGAATCATTTAATATATGATCTTTTTGCATTGATGCCACACATGGATAAGAACTATGTGCTTTACTAATATTTTCATATAATAATGATAGATCTAACCCTCCATTCTTAATATATTTTCTTTTTAATTGCTGAATGATATAATAAGTAGATCCACAAGGAGCACTCCTAATAATAGATGATTCCTCTATAGCTCTTCCATTCTCACTTAATTTTAAAGAAATTTTTGGACGTCCAATTTTAAAATAATTAATGAAACCTATGATATGATTGAATCTTTTTGTTATGTTGAATCCAATTTTATTATGTTCATCTTCTTGTATATTTAAAGTACAAAAGGGTTTTGGAAAAACGGCTTGGATTCCCCATCTCTCAAATCCATCTAATACTTGTTTTTGTAATCCTGGAGGAACCCATCTTGGATCTTCTATAGGAATAATAACTGCTTTTATATTTTTATCTCTTAAATATTCAGGAAGACCTACTAATAAATCTCGATGAATACCAAAAATAACTAAATAGTCTAATGATGGAAAATCTTTAGGAAAGTATATTTCAGGATTATCAATATATTGTGGGATATTATCTGTAATCCCTTTATAGAAATATATATTATTAGCAAAACTCTCTAAGTTTTCTCTACAATTACTACATATTACTTTTTGTTCCAATTCTTCACAGGCATTACAAAAACCATTATTATTTAGATGTCCAACAAATTTCTTTGCTAATTGTTCAATTTTTGGATCAATACCATATAAAATACCTAATTTAGGGTGGAATTGATCTTCAACTGTCATTTTTCATCATTAAAATTATATTAAATCCTAATTATTACAATCGTTAATAAGGTTATCACTCTATATCCGAATATGTTTAAGATTATTTGAATATAAGCTTATATTTCATATTTTTTATAATATTTAAGATAGGATATCAAAAATAGAAATTTCTATCGTGATATCTTGAAAAATCTTAATGTATTATTCTTTATTTAAAATTTAAGTTTATATAATAAACGATTTAATTAATTCGATGAAATGTTATAGTATATGTTGGATATTGAAAAAATAAAAAAAAAATATTTATTATAATAATTAAAAAATTCCCTATTTTAAGCCAATTTAAGAAGTTTATAAATACTTAATTGCTAAAAGGATGTCATCTCGAGTTACTTTCTTTCGATTAGCGTGTTTTGTTAATCTGAGTGATGTTTTTGTAAGTTTTTCAGCACTCTTTTCTAAAAAATTAACTAATTCGTCTACAGCATCTCTAGCTACAATTTCAGCACCATTATGTTTCATTAATCTTCTAATTGGGCTCCAACTAATATATTCTCCTGCCATTTTAATCATTCCTCCACTTTTTTTTTAATTTTTATAGGAATTGTTTTTTATTATATGTTAATTATAATAACATATATCTTACATATATTTAAAGA
>CAZGJX010000053.1:0-27643 GCA_964525635.1 uncultured archaeon | reverse complement strand
AATTATAATACAGTCTTCGACATAAGGATAAAGATCTGAGTCACCAAAGAAATCTACAGCGTACATTTTAAATCCTGCTTGAAATAAAGAATAAACCAGAGGTCTAGTATTAAAACCAATAACTATTATAGATTTTCTATTATTTTTCATTTTTTTTTGTTTAACTCTTTATTTAATTCATTCTATAAAGAATATTGAAAAAATATTTTTAATCAATTTAAATTTTAAAATTATATATGGTTTTGGTTAATTATTTGAATATTTGCATATATTTAAGTCGAATTACTCCTCAGTGATAAACCTTATTCGATTTGTTATTGACATATACGAAAGTTATAAAAAACTTAGTTGTTACTTATTTGTTAATTTTTATTTTGAATAAAAAAAATTAAAATCAATGATATTTTATGAGAGTTTTAAAAAAAAGTAGGCGTTATATCACTATTTTATTACTAATTATACCTACAATATTAGCATTTAACAAATATATTCCACTTGTACAAGCCGGACCGGATATACCAGAACCACATCCTAACAATGCTTGGCATTGGGGTATCGATGAGGGAGATCAGTTGTATTTCGAAGGAGAATTTATAGTAACAAATCTTTCTAGTGGTGAAGTGACTAAAATGTTCAAGGATCTTTGGATCTATAACATTACCTCTATTGTAAATGAAACAGTTGATTGGTTTGGAATGAATGAAGTTTCTGTAGTATTTTATGAACAATGTTATCATAATGTGACTTCAGGGGAGTTGGAATCATATGGCAATTCTCAAGAACTTGTTCTTTTTGGTTATAACAGTACTGATCAGATACACCATAGAATAAGAGCAGGTATGAGTGGGATACCCGTTGTATTGCCATTAAACAGTTCAAGCGTAGATGTTGATATTTTAGCACCAATACTAAATGAAACATTTTATTATCCTATGGGTCAAATAGCATATAATAAATATGATTACTACATGACTGATAATAATACCAATAGAATTGTTTTTTCTAATACTACACATGGATATTTCTCTGATGGTTCTTACTTTGATAATGGTACTTTGAGTGATTGTTCAGTATATTTAGCGGCTAATATGGGAGATGGTCCTATGGCTATTAATGTTACAATGAAACAGGTCTTTGATTATAATATTACTGATGAAATTATATGGGGAGTTACTATTGGAGAATCATTTTATTATGACTGGTATGAGGGATCTGATCCAGTAGATGAATCATCTGATTTAAAAGTAGAAGTCACTAATATTTCTAATATATTAATTACAAAGAATAATAATGCCTTCTCTGATGATCCCGTATATATGACATATCAAGCTGTGTATGCTGATATATCCTTCTGGAATGGAACTGATTATGAACTTGGGGAACCTAATGTTTCAATTGGAATTGCGAATAACTTTTACCACCAATATTTAGATAATGAAACACAAAATGAATATAATTTTTTAATTCCGATTAGTGTAACAATAGAAGATATGCAATTTATGTTTAATAATGATACACTTCGTATTTGGGGTATACCATTTGATGAGGTCCATTATCATGATAATGATTATCTAGAAGTGGATTTAAAAAATACTACAGGTACTGAAAATGCTAATAATAAAATAAATAAATCAACAGGAATAATTGCATCATTCTTAATGAAAGGAAGTGGTGGTATAGCTCATTATAAATTAAAAGAAGAGTCTTTAGTGGATTGGTCTGTCAATCCTGGTGATATTTTATATGCTAAGGATAATGGAGAAAAACCTAGCGATTTAAAACTAACAATACTTGGATCAGGTGGAGCTTTTGTCAATATGAGTGCAATTTTCCAACAATTTAATTCAATGGGACTTTCAGTTACCCTTCCTCCTAGTCAACCAGAACTGCAATTTCATTCATATATAACCGCAGAAATAGAGCGATGGAATCCTTCTACTCAATCATGGGATTATTATAGTGAAGGTCCAATAGCTTTAGCAAATACGTTCTGGCCACTTTCTCCTGCTATGTTCGCAGGTATTGTTCAAGGGTCTCCAATATTGCTTCCTGAAGATACAACCAGTAACGAACTTTCAAGCTTTATGGATGTGTATGGAACTATTTATGATGACATTACCTATAATACTGGTCATATTCAAATGAGAAATTCCACATTAGATCGATCATTACATTTCCATTTTGATGAGATATCGGGGAGAATAACAATGATATATGGATGGTCTAATCAACCAATTCTAGGATCAGAGTGGTCTTATATATCTTTTTATTATAAACACTATCAATCACTTTCATCGGGAGTAAATACTTTTACTTTAAATGATGAATTTTCTACAGGAGTAATTGTTGACATGGAAATTCAAGTTGGAGGAACAGGTACTGGCGCAGCACTTATATATAACTATTTTCCAATGAATCCTGTTAATGTTTCCTTACCTAGTGGTACACCTATTGTTTATTTTGATCAATTATTGGCTAATTATTCCTTAATTACTGGAAATATGACAATGATAATTACTCTTCCACTAAGTATAGATCTAGATGATATAGAACTTATCTTCATTGCTTTTAATATGAGTGGAACAGATCAATGGGATGAAGCACCTCCAGAATTCTATGATTATGTTATATATGATTATGGTTCTAATTCAATAACAATTGAGATTACTGTGTGGGAGTCATGTGTAATTTCGGCGATAGCATACATCACAGAATCTACGCCCCCTGCAGCTCCAACTGGACTTGCTGCTACAACAGGTGGAACAACAAGTCTCTCTCTTGATTGGGATGATAATATTGAGCCTGATTTTGATCTCTATCGTATCTATCGAAGTACGACTTCGGGATTCACTCCTGGGCCCTCAACATTGGTTGACACTACAACTACTAGTTCTTATTTAGATACAGGATTAACTCCTGACACAACCTATTATTATGTTGTAATTGCTTTCGATGTAAATAATAATCCCAGTGTTGCATCTTCAGAAGCTAGTGCTACAACAGATAAAGAAGAAACACCAAGTGATATCCCTGGATACGACCTATTTATGATATCAATAATGATAATAATCATCTCTGGTTTATTCATTAGAAAAATGCGTAAAAAATAATTTAAATCTAATTCAAATGAATCTTTTTTTTTTTATTTTATATACCAAAGTTATAAAAATCGGAGTTGTTACTTATATGTTAATTTTATTTTTCTGAAAAAAAATTAAAATCTATGATCTTTTATGAGAGTTTTAAAAAAAAATAGACGATATATTACAATCTTATTACTAGTGCTTCCCACAATAATAGCATTAAATTCATTTATTCCAAAAACTCAAGCAGGACCTGCTATACCCGAACCAGATCCTCAAAATGGATGGCATTGGGATGTTGATGAGGGAGATCAGTTGTATTTCGAAGGAGAATTTATAATAACAAATCTAACTTCTGGAGAGGTAGCTATGATGTGGAAAGATATTTGGATCTATAACATTACTTCTATTGAAGATGTTATAGTCAACTGGTCAGGAGTACATGAATTTTCTCAAGTAAATGCAACACAATGCTACTATAATGTGACTTCGGGAATGTTAGAATCATATGAATATAGTAATAGTGAAATTGCTCTTTTTGGATATAACAGTACAGATCCAACAACACATAGATTAAGAGCAGGTCAGAATGGGATACCCTTTATATTACCATTAAATAGTTCAAGTGTAGAAGTTGATATATTGGCACCAATTATAAATGAAACATTTTATTATCCTATGGGTCAAATGGCATTTAATAGTTTTGATTATTATATGTCTGATAATAATACTAATCAGATCTATTTTTCTAATTCTTCAGATGGATATTTTGTAGATGGATACTACTATGATAATGGAACTATGAGTTCTGGCTCAGCATATTTAAGGATTAATATGGATGGACCGATGGAAGTCAATGCTACAATGACCCAAGTTTTTGATTATGATTACACTGATGAGGTTGAATGGGGAGTTACTAATGGAGAAACAATTTATTATGACTTTTATGAGGGGGATGAACCTGTGGCTGAATCATCTGATGTAAAAGTAGAAGTTACAAGTATTTCTGATGTAATGGTTGATAAAACTTTAAATTCATTCTCAGATGAACCAATTAATATGATATATGAAGCTGTATTTGCGGATATATCTCTCTGGAATGGAACAGATTATGAACTTAATGAAGTTGATATCCCAATAGGAATGGCCAATAATTTTTATCCTTCATATTTTGATGAAGGAGGAACATTAGAGTTCACTTTTCTATATCCAACGAGTGCTACTTTGGAAGATTATATGTTTATGTATAATCTCGATACTTTTCGTCTTCGGAATGCTCCTTTTGATGATATAAATTTTACTGAAAATGGTTATATTGAAATTATTATAAGAAATTCTACAGGACCCGAAATAGTAAAATCGAAAATCGATAAAGCTGATGGAATAGTTCAATACTTTTTAATGAAAATGGAAAGTGGTATAGTATATTATGAACTTAAAAATCTGACTTTAGTAGATTGGTCTGTCAATCCTGGTGATGTTTTATATGTTAAAGATAATAGTGAGCATCCTAGAGATTTAAGATTAACAATAATTGGGACTGGTAGCGCTTTTGTTAATATGAGTGCGATTTTCCAAGAGTTTAATTTAATGGGAATTCCAGCTATCCTCCCATCGGGTCAACCAGATCTACAATTTCATTCATATATAACCGCAGAAACAGAGCGATGGAATCCTTCTACTCAATCATGGGATTATGATAGTCAAGGTCCAATAGCATTAGCAAATACGCTTTGGCCGCTTTCTCCTGTTATTTTTAAAGGTATTGTTCAAGGTCCTCCGATATTATTGCCGGAAGATACTTCCAGTACTGATCTTTCAAACTTTATGACCGTATATGGAACAGTTTACGATGATGTTACCTATAATGTTGGTTATGTTCAAATGAGAAATTCCACTGAAGATAGATCATTACATTTCATGTTTGATGAAGCATCTGGTAGAATTGAAATGATATATGGATGGTCTAAACAACCAATACCAGGAGAAGATTGGTCTTATATGTCATTGTATTATAAACATTATCAATCACTTTCAACAGGAGCAAATGCAATTACATTAAATGATGGATTTTCAACAGGAGTAACTGTTAATATTCAAGTTGACGTAGCAGTCGGAGGTCCTAGCGCAGCACTCATATACAACTATTTTCCAATGAATCCTACTAATGTATCTATAACTAATGGCACAGCCATAGTATATTTTGATCAATTATTTGAAAATTATGGTTTAATTACTGGAAATATCACAATGACAATCACTCTTCCATCAAGTATAGATGTAGATGATATAATAGCTATCTTCGGTGCTTTCAATATGAGTGGAACAAATCAATGGGATGAAGCACCCCCAGAATTCTATGATTACGTTATTTACGATTCTGCTACTAATTCAATAACAATAGAAACAGGAGTGTGGGATACAAGTGTAATATCAATGATGGCATATGTCTTACGTTCAGCTACTACGACAGAACCATCTGATGATATCCCTGGATATGACTTGTTTATGATATCGCTTATGATTATAATTATATCTGGCTTATTTGTCAGAAAAATGCGTAAAAAATAATCTAAATCTAAATTAATTCTTTTTTTTTTTAATTAAAATTTAATATTTCTCAGTCTAATAATTACAAATTCTGATATTTAACATCAATATAATTCATTTTATATTCTAAATTTTTTTAATAATATTGCAGGGATTTCCAACGGCTACAACATTATCAGGTATATCTTTTGTAACTACACTTCCAGCTCCAATTGTAGAATTATTACCAATAGAAATTCCTGGTAAAATTGTGCTATGACCTCCTATCCATACGTTATTTCCTATTTTAACGGGTGATGTAAATAATCTATATGTTAATCGCTCCTTAGGATCGATTGGATGAGTTACAGTGTATATATGAACTGAAGGCCCAAACATAACATTATTACCAATTTCAACCCTATTACCATCCAATACTACACAATTGACATTGAAATATACTATATTTTTTAAATGGATATTGTAACCATAATCGAATTGAAAAGGTGGGTCAATCCCAAAATATTTACCAACAGATCCAAACAATTCTCTAATAAATTCCATTTTTTTTCATCATTATCAACAGGAGTAGTATTAAATTCTCTTAAAATAGTCTTTGCTCTTTTTCTACTATTTTCTAATTCAGGATCCATAGGATCATAACTTTCTCCATCTAACATTTTTTCTTTTTCAGTTTTCATAATAAAATATACCCAATAATAGGAATGATTATAATAAATATCAACTTGAATTTAATAAAGTTAAGTTCAAGGAAAAATATGTTGTTTAAAGAATCTTTTTCAATTGTAGAATAAGAGATGATGGATTATATTTATCAAACTGATATATTTCAGCATTTCCAAAATCCTTAAAGTTTCTTTTAATCTGATCTGCAGAATACGGATGAACACCAAGATTTTGAGTGGCATAACTTTTTTTCGGTTCCAAGACAACCATATGAGCATTTTGATGAGTTAATGATTTTGTAATCTCTTTCAATTCTTGGACAATCAATATATAATCACTTTCAACTTGGGCGATCAATTCAGGATATTTTACTGAGATATTAGCTCCACAATCAGAACATATAAAAATAACAGGAATTATATTTCTATTTTTTAATTTCTCTATTTTTATTAATTCAAGACATTTTTTTAAACCCGCTGCCATAGGTGTATATGATTTTCCTTCTATACATTTTGATTTTTGGATTGCATTTTGAAATGAAACTGTTGGTTTTTGTAAAACTACTGCTTCTTTACCCCTAAATACAATCAAACAAATCTTATCTTTTTTCCTATATCCTTCTTTATGGAGTGATAAAATAACATCAGTCATTTGTTTTATAACATAATACATCGATGCAGAACTGTCAAGAACAAAAAAGAGTGCTAACGGAGCTCTATATTCATAAATTTTATCCATTAAGTCATATTTATTAAATCTAATCGGAAAATCTATTTCAGTTCTGTTATAAACTGTACTTTTTAAATAGTTTCTGATTGTAGCATCTAGTGCTATACCTGTAGGATGTAGATTCATAGGGACTCTATATGAAACATATCTTCCCTTCTGAGAAGAAAGGGTTTTAATTCTTCTACCAATTCCTCTTCCTCCATAATTAGTAATTCTCCGTTCTTTTCGTATGTTATCCAAAATAGACGTCATTTTTTTTTCCATTTTATAAATAAAAGGAATTATTTCAAATTGATCACTGAAAATATTTAAGTCATCATCAATGGCTAAATCTTTTACTTTCCACCCTTCAGCAGGACTCGAATTTCTTTTTTTTTCATCTGGATATTTAGGTGGAGGTAATTTTTCCTCTTTTGTTTCAGGAAAATCAACTTTTTCTGGATCTATTGATTGCCTTTCAAATTCTTTTTGGGGTTTATCTGAATATTTTAAAGGTCCTTCTGTATCTTTATTTGGTTGATATATATCAGGATCTTCATAAGCCTTTTTGATCTTTCCATATACTTCACTTACTTTACCTTTAATTTCTTCTGGACTCATTTCATAATGAAGTGATTTGATTCTATGTTCAAACACTAAATCCATTGCTGTATTAAGATCATCTTCATTAATAATGGTTCGTTCTTCAAAAGCAGCATGGGCTCGAGCACATCTTATAAATGTTATATCTGTTCTCTGAGAAAAAACTCCAAGTTCTTTTACAATTTTTGATACAAGCTCATAAATAGAATGTGGTATTTTCACATTCTTAACTATTTTTCTTGCTTTTATCATTTTTTGCTTTAGATTTTCTTGATCCTTTTCATATATTTTAATAAATTCTCTTGGATTATCATTAAACTCTATTACTCTTTTAGTTATCTCTGCTCTTTGTTTAGGATCATCAGGAGCTATTATTTTTACTTCTAAACCTAATCTATCAGCGATTTGAGGCCTTAGTTCCCCTTCTTCGGGATTCATAGAACCAACTAATACAAATCTTGATGGATGCATTACTGAAATTCCTTCGCGCTCTATTATATTAACACCTGAGGCCGAAGCATCTAATAAAGTATCTACTATATGATCTTGCAGAAGATTTATTTCATCAATATATAAAATACCTCTGTTTGCTTTAGCTAATAAACCCGGATGTAGTTTAGATATACCTTCTGTAAGAACCTTATCTATTGAGAGAGATCCACAGACCATGTCTTCAGTAACTCCTAAAGGTAAGTTAACTAAAAGCATATCTCTTTTATCTATTTCAATCTTTTTTTCTTCTTTTTTATTCCTGCATTCTATACATAAATCATCTAAGTTTGATTCAGGATCACATGAAAATAGACAACCTTTAACAATATCGATTTGAGGCATTACTTCTACCAAGGAACGAACTGCTGTAGATTTACCCGTTCCTTGATGTCCCGTTAAGAGAACTCCCCCTATTTGAGGATCTATAACGTTCAAGATCAAAGCCATTTTCATCTTACCTTGCCCAAGTATGGCTGAATAAGGAAAATTCAGATTCTTCATTCTAATTAACTTGATTTGTTGTTTTTATTAAATTAAAATATTTAATAGAAATTAAAATTGCTGACACAGAGAAAATAAGTTTATATAAAATTAATAATCTAACTTAATTCCAATATGTAATTAAAAAAAACAAAATTAATAATTTATTAATTTCAAATTGAAAAATAAAATTATTTTAAAAATAAAAAGAAGAAAAAAGTAAAAAATCAATAATTTTTATATTTATTTATAATCATGATCATGTTTCTCTAAAAATGCGTCAATAAATTTATCTCCAACTTCTTTTTTACCTTGTTTTATAAGTGCTTTACTATCAATTTCTCTGTTTTGATATAGCTCTAATGGTTCCTTAAGCTTTAGCCATTCTTTATAACCTAATTTTTCTTTTAGAAATACTTCGATATTATCAATCTTTTTTATTCGAAATAACATTCTATTAAGCAATTCCTGCCTTTTCTTAAATCTACTATATGATACTTTTATTGCGATACCAACAGAAGCACTTATAATTCCACCCAAGATTGCTTGAATATACCATGGAAATTCTGGACTGATCTGTCCAGGGTGACTATCTGGATTCCATGGATCTGTACCAGCATTTACCTCAGCGCCATCATTGTATCCATCATTATCACAATCATCATTTTGAGGAAGAGTTCCATGATTATATTCTTCTACATTAATAAGACCGTCAGTATCGGGATCTTGACCCGCGTCATCAAATATAGGATTCAAGCTATTTTGAAGTTCCCACCCATCTGGCATTCCATCACCATCACTATCACTATTATTTGCAAAGAGACCTCCATAATTATACTCAAATATGTTAGTAAGACCATCTAAATCAAAATCTTCATCTGCATCATCTATTTTTGGATTTAATTCATTATTAACTTCCCACCCATCTGGCATTAAATCTCCATCATCATCCCAATTATTTGGATCAGTATTCCAAATTATTTCATCTGAATCACTCAATTCATCATCATCAGAATCCCAATCATCAGGATCGGTTCCATAAATAAAGATCTCTTCACCATCACTCAACTCATCACTATCACTATATGTTCTATATGGATTTATATAACCATTATCAAAAATGTAAAATCCTCCTGCTAATGAAACTTGATATATATAATTATTATCAACATATACAGCAACACTATATTGATTAGTTTGATGTGATCTTGAAACATTAGAAGGTACACTTATATCAATATATTCTACTCCATCAACTCCATCAGCGAAAAAGGCAATATTTCCAAATGGGAAAACATCTCGAGCATCTTGAATACCCTCATTAAATACTTCCAATACCCACTCAGGTTCATATGGATTACTTATATCTATTATTTCAAGACCTGTACTATGATCAGCCAGATATAGATAATCTCCAAAAACTGATAATTTCCAATTAGAACCTCCATTATCTAATTCACCAACCAATTTAGGATTAGTTGGATCTCTAATATCAACAATCCTTAAATCATAACTCCAACATGAAACAAAAGCGAAATTTCCAACTACTTCTATATCATATGAACCCGAAACAGCGCATTGTCCTATTTCAGTTGGATTTGTTGGATCTGTTATATTTATAATTTCTAAATTTCCACCATCTGTAATATAAGCAAAATTTCCAGACACATATACACCACGTACAACACCTCCTCCATCCCCGTCCTGATAATAACCTATTTCTCTAAAACTTCCAGTTGCATTTGTTGGATCAGTGACATTTATAATTTCTAGGCCATCACTATAATCAGCAACATAAGCAATATTATTTGATACAACTACATCCCTTGCTGTTCCACTACCATCATAGTATTGTCCTGCTTCTACTGGTTGAGTTGGATCTGTTATATTAATAATTTCCAATCCTCCATCCAGATCTGCAATATAAACATAATTATCCCATACGTATAAATCCATTGATTCTCCATCAACATCATCAAAATGCCCAATTTCCTCTGGAATATTCCATCGACCCTCAATCGAAGTAACATTAACAATTTCTACTCCTTTTATATGAACTGCTGCATAAACTATATTATTAGAGAAAAAAATTGAAAATAATTCGCCAACTACATTATATCCACCTAATTTTGTCATATCACTTGAATTACTTATGTCAACAATATCAAAACCTTCAGAATGATCTAAGAAATATCCTGTATTTCCAAAAATGAAGATATCTTCAGCTAATATATTTGAGTATTCTGCTATTTTAATAGGATTATAAGGATTGCTTATATCTATAATTTCAACTCCACTATAAAAATCAGCAACATATAATTTGGTTCCAGAGAGGCTAACACTTCTAGTATTGTTATAACTGTCAAAATATTGTCCAATCTTCTTAGGTTGTTGTGGATCACTTATATCTATAATTTCTACTCCATCATTCCCATCTGCTACATATGCAAAAGTACCAGAAACACATACATCATAAGTATTATTATTAAGATCACTATATTGACCTACTTCAATAGGTAAATATGGATTACTTATATCTATAAGTTCAAGTCCATCCTCTCTATCTGCAACATAAGCAATATGGCCCTCAACATAAACTCTATAAGCACCCCTTTCATTAATATCATCATCATAACTACCTAACTCAAATGGATCATATAGATCACTAATATTAACTATTTTTAAACCACCACTTCCACATGCTATATAGGCTACATCGCCTGATATAAACACTCCATAGACTGGTACACCTACATCAATTCCTCCTATTACTTCAGGTTGAGAAGGATTAGATATATTAACAAACTCCAAACCATCACTATAATCAGCTATATATGCTACATCACCCGAGACAAATACGTCATAAGCTCTACCACTGCCATTATAATAAGTAGCTAATTTCTCAGATTGTATTGGTTCAGCATTATTTTTAATTTTTTTGATACTATAATTTTCATAGGTTATTTCTTGCGAGTTATTTCCAAATATATGGATATTAAATGATGCCACCACTAAAATATTCATAAATAATATTGATATGATTAGTGATTTTAAGTAAAATTTTTTACTATTTCTCAACATATTAATTACTATTTTTTATTTTTTTAATTTAATATTTTTATTAATTTATTATTCTTATATAATTTTATTTAAACTATATATAAAATTGATATCTTTTATCTCATTGATATCATCTTTTTTTAATTGAAAAGATAGCACATCATGCAAATTATCTGATATAACATTAATTATCCAGATAATATCATTAATAAATAAAAAATAATAAAATTTTAATTTTGAAATTGATGATGTTTCATAAACTAATAAATATGATTATAATTGAATTATGACTAAAAAATATGCATTGTGTAGTAATTGTGGAGAAAATGAAGAATTTGATGAAATTTATTCATGTGAGAAATGTGGTAATATGATATGTGATGTATGTGCGATTCAATGTGATAAATGTAAAGAAAATTACTGTGATGCTTGTTATTCTGAACATGAATGTTAAATTAAAATTTGTTTTCTAGTTCTTCGAATTTTTTATTTAATTTAGTAATAGATTCATCCCAATTTGCCAAAATATCCTTTACTTTAGGAATAATTATGTCTCTTTCTTTATATTCTAAATAATCCATGAATTCTTTTATCATTTCAATATTCATATAAGTTGTAGCTATAAACCTTTTTATATCCTTAATTTGGCTTTCAAGAACCTCTTTAGTTCTACTACTCTCACCTTGACGAACTAAGGTTATTAAATATTCTTCTGTACCCAATATTCTTGAGTTCAATTCTTTAATTTTATCATCTACATATTTCTGATAAGTTTGATAAATCTTATTATGAGGAAAGAGATTAGTAATGTCAATTACAAACTTCTGATTTAATTTTACTATTTGCTCCATACTTTCATATCCTTGAACGGTATAATCTACTTCATGGTATGATGCTTGAATTCCTGCATTTACATCATCTAATCTATAGATCTTAAAACCAGGATCATTTTTTAATTGTTTAACTGGATTACCTTTTTTATCTGGAAGTTCAATTTGTCTTAAAAGACGGGTTGGATTAAATACTAAAGAAACAGCTTTAGGATTGAATTGTTGATAAGAAAGAGTTGTTTTTACATCGAGCTGTGACATCATTACCTTAAATCCTGGATGGCTATGCCACCAACCGACCGTAAACTCACCCCGATTGAACGCTTCATCATCTATAATGCTAAAGCTTTCATAATCCTCGTCATTCCAGTATACCTTGTCGATTACGTCCTCTGGATTCTTTTCTTGATGACAAATTGGGAAAGCTTGTGAAATAATTACATCATTTCCTTCATTTTTACCAATGAATACACCATAAACTTCAAGCCAGTCATCAAAAGGAATTTTTACATTAGCAAATCTAACTACTGCTGCTACAATTGTCTGGTAAACCTTTTTAGGTATGATAACGGTCATATTATTAAGACGAGAGAAATTTTTAAATAGTTAATAAAAGATTTTTTATTTATACTTTTATTTTTCGAAGAATTAGAATGCTTAGGACATTTTTTACTATAATAAAATATAAATTAAAGAGTTTAATTTTGTTAGATGTATTCTTTGGTTAATTTTTGCAAAATCTATTTATATTCAATAATTCTTTATATTTATAAAAAAATATCTTTTTATGAGGGAAATAATTTGACTGAAAAAGGTTTTAACCCATTAACAAGCCAATTAGGAATTCCTGGTACTTCTTATCGTCTTCAATTAGGGCTCATTAATGAAAAATGGGCAAGTAGAATTTTAAAGGGTAAAGATATAATTGATTCATATATTTATAAGGATGAAGATTCTCAAGGTGGATTTCCCAATCAAAATCTTGTTGTAGGGTGGGTACTAAGGACAGTTGCAATTCCAAATATTAATCCACATCAAGTTATGAAAACAACACAAGCATTAGTAAAACAAGCTATACAAAATAAGGATAAACAAAAGTTTATCGCTCCTATTTCTGAAACAAAGGATGTAGAATTAGAAAGAGTACCTGAAAATGAATTAAAAAGACCAAGAACTAGTGGTTGGTCAGAAGATCAAGCACCTCAATCTATTAGCGAAGATTCAAAACGTAAAGCATTTCAAGAAAGATTTACTTCCTTTCAAGCAGAGGAAAGCACAGGAACTATTCACTCACGAAGAAATTTACCATCAATTCCTAGTGGTGCTTCAATAAATTCTCCTGAATCGACATTCTGCCCCTTTTGCGGAAAGGATATAGACTGGAAATTTTGCCCTTATTGTGGAAAACCACTTCCGCATAAGTGATTAAATAATCTTGATATTATTTTTCATTTATTTTAATTATCTAAATATGAACCAACTATATAAATCAATTTAAAAATTAAACAATATGGATAATTATTAAAACAACTAAAAAATAAAATTAATAACCACATTGTTTTCGTAAAAATTAAAAAAAGTCATATTTTTTTTTAGAAAATTTATAAGATTTGAATAAATATATAGAACAAAAATTAATATCCTAAATAATAAGAAAAAGTGATCTAAGAATGAGAGGTCGTATGTCTAATTATAGTGATAACGCGATTGTGAAAATCAAACCTATTGCCTATTATAAGATGTTACTTCATGTATTGAGATTTGGTTCAAAAACTCGTCCGAGAAATCAATATAAGGAAGTAATGGGAATGTTAATTGGACATTTAGAAGGAAATAATAAAATTCAGGATGTTATCATCGAAGATGCTGTGCCAATATCTCATGGAGGTTCGATAGAAGTGACTTTTGCTCCTACTGACTATGTATCTTTTTCATTAGTTGACGAAAAATTTGCTAAAAAGAATTGGTTTACAGTTGGATGGTATCATAGTCATCCAGGATTAGACATATTTTTCTCTAGTACAGATATAAGAAATCAACTAGGTTGGCAATCAGCGAACCGAAGTGCTATTGGAATGGTATTTGACCATAATTATTTAGAAAAACCTGGAGACTTAGGGTTTAGGACATTTAGACTTGATGATCCTAATAGAGGTGATTTATCAAACTATCATGAAGTGAACACAATAGTTGAAAGTCCCGAATCACTTGATTTTTATGATAAAATGGTAAAAGTAATTGAAAGTATTCATACTAAGGAGCCACCCATTCTAGAAATAAATGAAAAACCACAAATATTTGGGGAAATTGATTTTCCAAATGACAACCAGCTGATGGTAAAAATACCAGACTTAGATCCAATAAAGATTACTGATACGATAAAATCTGGAATTTCAGGATTAATAGACACAATATTGAATTCTTTAATTATTAAATTTAACAAATGGATTCGAAATATAGGACGGGAAATAATAAATCTCAATTTATCAATGAAAGAAATTCAATTAAGATTAAAAAATACACTCGGTATAAAGATAGAAGAAATACAAAATTTCCTGAAGAATTCATTAGAAACTAACTTGAATAGTTTAGATTATTATATAGAGGATAGATTCGAGGTATTAGATAAAAATATTAACAACATTAATAATTCAATTGATTCCTTAGAAGATAAAACGAAAACAGAGTTAAATAATTCTTTAAATATTATAAAGAGTGAATTGGAGGAAAAGTTAATTTCTTTATCTAAAAATAGTATGACAAAAATTGAAGATATTGAAAATATTAACTCTGAATTATCAAATAAAATAAATAAACAAAAAGAGTCTCTTGATGAATTATATAAATTGAGTGATTCTATTCAAAATAAGATAATTAATGATTTAAAAGATTATTATGAAGAAGTTCAGAGACAATATAAAAAAGAATATAAAAATTCATATGAGAATATAACTAATCTCGCTAAAAGGTCGAAAAAAATAAATTCAAATTTAGAAGCTTTTAAAATAAATATAAAAGATCAATTAGAATCATTAAAAGATAGACTAAATACCTTAAATAATGAAAATCAAAATCTTAAAAAAAAATTAGATGAATCAAATGTAAATAAGAAGAATTTAGAAAAACAAACAGAAGATTTAAGGAATGAAAATATTAAACTTAAACAACAAATAGAAAAAGCAAACAAGGGGGAATAAATGATGAATGAAAGTAATATAATAAATAATGAGATTTTTATTGCAAAAGAAGCATTTAGGAATATGATTACACATATACTTAGATTTGGCCATGAATCTTTAGAAAAAAAATATGAAACTATAGGTTATTGTTTGGGAAATAAAAATGAAGATGGAAATGAAAAAATAATAAATGCTATTCCAATATCACATGGACATGATATTCATATAGGAATGTCTCAAAGTTATATAGATTTAATCAAAAAGATTGAAGAAAATTATAAAGAACAAAATCTTGAAATTAAAGGATGGTATATATCTCATCCATCAAATGGATTAGAATGGAGAAGTCAGGATATTCAAAGTCATTTATGTATTCAAAATAATAAAAAACCAAAAGCCTTCTGTATTGTTTGTGATCCAACATTATTGGATAGTGAAAATAATTTTGGATTTAAAATTTATAGACTTTTAGATTATAAAAAAGCAGATTTTGATAAATATGAGACAATTAATTATAAAATTGAATTACCAAACACATTAGAATATTTTAAATGGATACAAAAATTTGCTGAAGATTTTTACAAAAATAATCCTATTTTAATTAAAGAAATAGAAGAAATATCTGAAATAAAGCCTAAAGACTTGCAGGAAATACCTATTATTGAAGAAGAGACTATTGAAAAGGATTCATCTTTTCAAGATAAACTTCAAAAAGCCAGTACATCATTTTTAAACAATGTTAGTGATCTTATTGAGGGAGATATCTCTAATTGGATGGAAGATATAAGTAATAATTGTTTAAATGGAAACTACAAATTATTAGAAATCCTAATTCAAATGGAAGAAAATATTTCTTCTGGAATGGTTAAGATTAAAACTTGGTTTAATAAAGAAATAGGTGATTTAACTAATATATTTAGGGAATCTATTTCAAATTCTATTGATCAAAGGATTGAGAGTCAAAAAGAATTTATCAATAATCTCAACAACAAGCAAAAACAAATGCTAAATGATATTGTTGAAATGATTAAAGAGAATTCCGAGAATTATAGTGAACAATTTGGACAGACAATTAATAAAATTAATGAAAAAGTAAGCAATTTACAGAATATAAATATTACAAATAAAGAAAAATTTCAAAAACTATCAGAAATGCATTTAAAACTTGAAAATAATATCAGAGAAATGTCAGAAAAAATCTCAATAAAAATAAAAGAAACAATAGATGAAAAAAGAACAGAAAATACAAATCAAATTAATTTATTGAACACAGAAATAAATAATATTGAAAGTGCATATTCGGAGATGGATGAAAAGCTTAAAAAGTTAGAAGATCATCTTTCAATACTTAGGAAATTATAATATAATAAGTTATTTTCTTCTTCAATAAATTTAAAAGAACTTCAGATATGGTACTCGAGATATTTGTAATTTATATTTTGGAATGTTTGTATTTAATCTTTTTAACTCATTTCTCTTAGCTAAATTACTTAAAACTCTGCCAATCTTGTCAGTCTTTATATTAATACCAAAATTATCATTTAATATAGATGATATTTTATAGGATGATAGAATTACTACTTCTGAAATATTTTTTTCACATAATAGTTCTATAGCTTTTTTGATTAGCTTTATTATACTATTTTTGGAGTTTAATTTTTCTTTCTCCATAATTTTATATTTCCAGTTTTAATAATATTATATTAATTTTATTTTTTGATATTTTTAAAATTTACTTCTTCAATTTCATTTAAATTTACTTTTAAGAAAAATTTTTCCAAATCTACAGAAATACTCTTCTATTTTTAATCTTGATTATTCCGATTAAATGGATACAATTTTGAGTTGTATTTATAATTATTATTATGAGATAAAAGATTATAATTAAAAAATATTTAAAATAAATTTATTTCTCAATATTTATATAAGATTATATAAACAATACGATAAAAAAGATCATGAATTAGAAAATGGCTAATAAATATAGGAAATCAACTTCAAGGGGACTAAAAAAAAAAATTAAAGGAGTAAATTCAAGTGTTCAAACTAATCTTAAAAATATAAAAGATAAAGTTTTAACTAAAAAGATTTATCTCAAGGGACAAGAACCCCCAAAATCTTATGCATTTGAAAAAAAGTTTTTTGGTTTATATTTCATCTTCATATTCTATTCATTTTTATTTTTATGGGGAATCAATGATCCTAATAATATATTAATAAAATATCTTGCATTTGGAGACCCATTTAGTTTTGGAAATGCTTTACTTGCATTCTTCTTAACCTTATCAATATTTATTAATATAGAAAAAATCAGACATTTTATATTTGGGAAATTATCAATACTAAAGCAAATAGTTATATTTGGATTAGTATTCATAGGATATTATTATCTTTTTTTTATTATTGGTTATAGTATAAACTTCATTACTTATTTTTTAGTATTATCATTTATCTGGATTATCATATTAAGTAGTAGGTTCTATATTTATTCTAGGAAATTCTCTACAAGAATAGAATATAGATTTATAAAGAAATATTCACCCTCAAGATATTTTATTGCGCTGATTTTCCCTATAATTATTGCAATCTCTTTAATTTTTAGTTCTCTATTTTATAGGACTTTTTTAGTATTACTTTCTTTAGATTTTTTTCCTGATTCTAGTGCAAGTGATGCTCATGCTGTTTTTGATTTAGAAATGAGAGTAATTATGCCATTAATCTATTTTAGTTTAGTTATGACAATAATATTTATAATTTTAGAATTTATGTCTACAAGGATAAAAGCTGAGACAAGAAGAGCTGGTACCTTTGATAATTTTACTTTCTCATTGATTATTTTTTTTATTTTCTTCTTCCAAATTTTTCAGATGAGTGTTTTCTTATTCTTACAACCAGAAACCCTAGCTGCAATAAAATCAACTGTGGGTGCAAATAATAATACTGCTATTACTTACATTTTTATTTTTGAATATATGATTTCTATGATATTTCTTTATCGTGTTATTCTTAAGTTGGGAAAATCTTATGGTTGGCAATTTTTATTCTTTAAAAGAGATGGATTAATCTTATTTTTTCTAGGTTGTGTTCTTGCTCAGACTCTAGCGAGATTTGCTCTTACAAATGATATAAAAAATCAAGAAATAACAATACTAGGCAATGTATTTTTGGCAGATAAATACATAATCTCTATACTTATGATATCTTTTCTTGGTATTACATTGTTAGTCTACTATATAAAACCTCATCAAACATCAATGTTTGTCAGAATGCAAAAAGAAACGGTTAATAAAGAAGATGAAAGTACGAAAGTTGTTTATAAATTAATAAGAAACGAATATATACGGCGTGGTGAAGCATTTCCATTAGAGATATTAGAAAGAGAACTGATTAAAGCAACAAAATTATCAAAAGCAACATTATATTCATTAATTAAAAGATTAGCTGATAAGGATTTTAATATAACTTTAAATGAAATGTCAGATGATTATGGAAATAAAGGGATTTGGATTGATTTTATCTCAATTACAGAGAGATTTGAGAAAAAAGAAAAGGCTGAAAAAAAAGCAAAGAAATATCTTGCAGAGGAACTAGTTAAAACAACTTCAAAAAAAGTGAAGGATTTAAGTAAACTAGGAAAAAATTTAAAATCGGGAAAAGCATCTGATCAATTTATTGCTTCCTTAACTTCTACTTATGATAAAAAACAAATTCATAAGCAAGAAAGAGCTGAAAAATTAAGTAAATTAAAAGATATACCGTTTAAAAGCGAACTTCTTGATATAAGGTCAAAGAAAAAAATAATTAAAATTTTAAAAATGGAATATAAATATCGTATTGAGAACAGATCTGATTATCCAGAAATTTATATTCCTATATCTGATATTGCAAAAGTTATTAAAAGTAAGACAAGAATTTCATTAGGGGCTATAACTCCTATATTAATGAGCCTTAGCTTAATAGATTTAGAACTTACATTAGTAGATAATCAAGATAATCCTGATGATAAAAAAATACTAATTATTCCTTATTTTGATTTTGAAATGAATGAATTACTATCAAAATTTAGACCAGAAGAATATCAAATTGTCAAAAAATCTATAACCAATAACTTTTTGATGCATCTAAAAGAGCAAAACCATGAGGAGATACTTACTACTCTTTATGATGAAATTAGAATATCTAAAAAGAAAAGTATAGAATGGGAAGGTTTCTTAGAATGTCTTAATCATAATTATAAAAATTACGATAAACAACTTCCATTATCTGCTAATATTGAAAAATTACATAAAGCAATAAAAAACATCAAAAAAGCAAAAGAAAATAGAAAGAATATTGATCCCTCCATAGAATAAATTTTTATTTAGAGAGGTCAATTTTAACGAGGTCAATAATTTAATTAAATTATTTCCATTTGTTTTTCATGATGTTCTGGTATTAATTGATGTCCACATTCAGGACCCATCCAACAAACCAGTTGATCTCCCTCCTTATGCATTGGTTTTCCACAATGCATTGGAATATCCATATCATAATCACATACTTGACATTTTAATTTTGAAATTTCTTTTTCCACCTCCTTATTATGTAAATTTTCTTTAAACATTAGTTTTGGATCTATATTTTTAAATTCTTTATACTTTTCAGGATTTGTTTTAAATTCTCTCTCACATGAAATATTGCAAAAATAGAACTTCTGACCTTTATATTCATATTCAATTGATTGGTTTGGAATAATTTTCATCCCACATATAGGGTCAATAACCTTTTCTTCAAGTAATATTCTTTCTTCTTCCAATTGTTGTTCTGTTTTTGGCTCATATCTCTTTAAAAATAAAGCATTCATTACCACAGTAACAGAACTTGTAGCCATGAATATAGCCGCTAAATATGGTGGTAAAAAGAAACCTGTAAGACCATATAATACTCCTGCTGCGATTGGAATTCCTATTATATTATATATGAATGCCCAGAATAGATTTGTTATCATTTTTCGATATGTTTTCTTTGATAAATTTATCGCAGAAACAACATTCCTTATGTCACCTCGCATTAAAACAATATCAGCTGTTTCAATAGCTATATCCGTACCAGAACCAATAGCTATCCCCACATTTGCTTGTGTTAATGCTGGAGCGTCATTTATTCCATCTCCAACCATCGCAATTACACGATTTTTCTTATTCTTTTGAACTTTTTGAAGTTGTTCAATCTTTAAAGCTTTTTCATTAGGTAAGACTTCTGCTAAAATATGAGCTTTATCAATCTTAAGTTCTTTTCCAATGCTTAAAGCTGTTTGAATATTATCTCCTGTTATCATATAAATATCGACATCCATTTCTCTTAATTTTTCTAAGGCATAGGGAACTTGATCTTTTATTTTATCAGATATTCCAATAATCCCTTTTATTTGATTATCTATAGCAATTAAAATCGTTGTTATTCCCTGTTTTTGATGTTCATAAAATTTTCTCTCATATATTTCTTCTAAATTAATGTTGAACTCGTCCATAAGATTTTTGGATCCCATAAGTATTGTTTTTCCTTTTAAAATAGCTTTTAATCCTTTTCCAGGGATAGCTTTAAATTCAATAGGAATTTCAAGAGATAAATTTCTTTGATTTGCTTCTTCAATTATTGCTCTTCCAAGGGGGTGTTCAGAACCTAGTTCTGCACTACCTGCATAATATAAGAGTTCATTATCATCATAACCTGTCCCTTTTAAATAATTTTCAGAAAAGATAATTGATGCTTTTGGTTTTCCAACCGTTAAAGTTCCAGTTTTATCAAAAACTATTGTATTTACATTATTAATTGCTTCTAAAGAATCTCCCCCTTTTATTAATAAGCCATTTTCGGCTCCCTTTCCCGTTCCCACCATTACCGCAGTTGGAATAGCTAAACCCAAAGCACAAGGACATGCAATTACAACCACTGAAGTAAATATTTGTAGGGATATCTCAAATTTTATTTTTGATAGAGTTTGAAAGATTAGCGTGCCCCAGAAATACCAATAAATGAAAGAAATAAAAGCAATAATTATTACCATTGGAACAAAATAATTACTGATTTTATCTGCAAGTTGTTGTTTAGCTGCTTTTTTATTTTGTGCTTCCTTCACAAACTCAATAATTTGAGATAATAGTGTGTCCTTTCCTATTTTTTCTGTTTCTATATAAATAAGACCAGTTTGATTAATAGTTGCTCCTATTACTTTACTTTCCTCCTCTTTTTTAACATATTTACTCTCTCCAGTAATCATTGATTCATCTATTTTTGTTTTACCTTTAATTACTTTTCCATCAATAGGTATCTTCTCACCTGGTCTAACTATTAAAATATCACCTACTTCAATTTCCTCAATAAGAATTTCAATCTCTTCACCATCTTTTAATAAAGTAGTTGTTTTTGGTTGTAATCCCAATAGTTTTTTAATTGCATCTGAAGTCTTTCCTTTTGTTTTGTGTTCTAGATACTTACCAATTAACAAAAATGTTGTAATCATACTCATGGCTTCATAAAAGGGTCTTCCTGAAATAAGGAATGTTGTCAATATTGAATATACAAGTGCTGTTGTAGTTCCCAATGTAATTAAAACATCCATATTTGTGGATTTATTTTTTAAAGATTTATATGCACCCTTTAGAAAGAAAGAACTACAAATAATATAATTAAAAATACTTAGAAAAAAAAGAAATAAATTCTTTTCTAAAGAATCGGACACAAACCATGCGATTGGAGTGATTATCATAGAAAAAAAGATTGATATTAATAAAATACGAAATCTATACTTCATTTCCTTCTTATGAATTTCAATCTCTTTATCAACTACTCCAGCAGTTTTCTCAATCTTGATTCCGGAATTTTTAATAATTGATAAGATGTGGTTCTCATCTAAAATTGAAGCATTAAATTCAATGTATAATTTCAGAGCTTTAAAAGTCCCTCTTACATTATAAATTCCCTCTATTTTTTTTATATATTCCTCCAACTGTTTAAATTGTTCTTCTGATAATGATTCTATGACTTTTATATCCATTTTAGCTAATGATGCTTTATATCCTAAATCCCGTATAGCATTATTAAAAATTTCATATCCTGTGGTTGAGGGATTATATTTTACATTTGCTTCTTCAATTGCAAAATTAACTACAGCACTTTCTACTCCGTTGAGATTCTTTAATTTATTTTCAATTTTCAAAGCACAGTTAGCGCAAGTCATGCCCCCAAGCTTGATATTTATGTTTTCAATTTTCTCTTCTCCTATTTTTATCACCTTATCAGATTTAACAATAATTTGTTCTATTTTGGATTAAAATTATCAAGCTAAAAAACAAGCTCCTTGGAGATTTCAGTATTTTCTTAAATTAAATATAAGTTGTATTTCTTATTATTTATAAAAATTAAAATATAAATGTATTTCTTTTATATAATAAATAGAATTAAACCCAAACTATAATATTTTATTTTTAATAAAGAAGAAATATATTTTTATTATAAATAATCTCCTAGACTAAATAAAAATCTAGGGATTCCTCATTACTTATATGATTGTCTATATGCTAAAATAAGAGTTTCAGTAATATATCTATAATATAATTAATTTTAATAAAATACGTCTAGTTCCTTAGATGGTGATAATTTAACTCTTAAAACATCTAAATTAGAAGAATCCTAATTAAACAAAAGTTTTTTAATATATGATAAAGAATAAAATAATAAGAATAATTTAAGTATAAAAAAATAAAAGCAATTTAAGATTAATAAACTATATTCCTAAATATTATTTTAACTTTTATTAATTAATTGTATATTATAAAAATTATTTGAATTTTCCTATGAATAAAATTAAAATTGGCATTGTTGGAATAGGGAATTGTGCTAGTTCTTTGATACAAGGCATTGAATTTTATAAGAAAAAGGAAGATGATAATGCAATTGGATTAATGCATTGGAAAATTGGAGGATATTTACCTATAGATATTGAAGTAGTATGTGGATTTGATATTGATAGTAGGAAAGTTGGTAAAGATATTTCCGAAGCTATTTTTGCACCCCCAAATTGTTGTAAATTGCTTTGTAATAGTCTGCCTTATAAAAATGTAGAAATAAAAATGGGAAGAATCTTAGATAGTGTAGCACCTCATATGAAATATTATGATGAGAATTTATCACTCATTATCTCTGAAAAGAAAGAAACAACCAAACAAGAGATCCTAGAAGAATTAAAAAGATCTAAATGCCAAATACTAATAAATTTTCTTCCAGTTGGCTCTGAAAAAGCATCAAAATTCTATGCTGAATGTGCTCTGGAAGCAAATGTTGGTTTTATAAATTGTATTCCAGTTTTTATAGCAAGTAATCCTATCTGGGCAAAAAAATTTGAAGATTTAAATCTTCCAATTATAGGAGATGATATAAAATCACAATTAGGGGCTACAATTATACATAGAGTTCTAACTAATTTATTTAAAAAGCGTGGTGTAAGATTAAACAGAACTTATCAATTAAATACTGGAGGCAATACTGATTTCTTAAATATGCTTGATCGATCTCGTCTAATTTCTAAAAAAACATCTAAAACAGAAGCAGTACAATCCCAAATGGCAATAAGATTAAATGATGAAAATATCCATATTGGACCAAGTGATTGGGTACCATGGCAAAAAGATAATAAAATCTGCTTTATAAGGATGGAAGGAAATATCTTTGGAGAAATCCCTATTGATCTTGAATTAAGACTTTCAGTTCAAGATTCGCCTAATTCAGCTGGAGTTGTAATTGACGCAATTAGATGTATGAAATTAGCAATAGATAAAAATTTAGGAGGAATTTTATACTCTCCCTCTGCTTTCTTTATGAAACATCCTCCATTACAACTAACAGATGAGGAAGCTTATAAGTTAACAGAAGATTTTATAAATGGAAACCATATAGAAGAAAGTCCTACAGGAATTAAAAATTACGTTAAAAATAATCTTAAATAAAACAGCTTAATTTAATATCATTAATCTTTTTTCTTGTGGTGTCGATACTTTATCAACACCTAAAGAAATCACATATTCTGCAACATTTAATAATTTTTTTGGGCTTTCATGGAAAAAACACACTTCTCTTGGTTCTAAATTGTTGATCATTTCTGTTAATTGAATTTTGTCACCGTGTAATTTAATTTTTATTTGTGGTGAGAATTCATTAATTAATAAAGCTCGCATGGGGACTTTCCATGTTTCAGATAATTCAATCGATTTTTCAACAGTATCTTCTCCTTCTGGAGGATTTAATAAACTTAATCCAGGTTCTTCATGAATAGCACCTGCTAAGAAAACTAAGTTATGAGGATTCCGACCAATAATATTAATAATATTTCTGATAATTCCATAAGATAAATCAGGTGGGTGTGAAATAATAATATTATTCCTTTTTCGTAAAAAATCTAAATTATTATGATCAAACCAACGAAATTTAATACTATTAAAAGGATTTGCCTTGTCTCTTATCAATCTTGAAATCGGACCGTATATATATTCATATCGGTGATTTATAACTTGAATATTCTTTCTAACCATCATATCTACATAGATATTTGGTCTTTTTTGAAAATCACGTCTTAATTGTTGTTTTCTAAAATATCTCCAAAAAGTTAACATTAGTGTTATTGCTAAACTTGAAGGATCTGCTCCAATTAAAGCACTATCCCCATATTCTGCCTTTTGTTCTAAAAATAATATTAAACTATGAAAGTGTAGGGATGGATCTCCAAATTCTTCATAGGCATTTGATCCATCAATTAATAAAAAATCTATTGGTCGAGATATTTGATTTAAAAATCTTCGTGTACCCGCGAAAGGGGTGATGTCATAATAAGTATAATCACCTGAATAAAGAAAACGATAATCTTTAGCTTTAACTAATAGCATTAAAGCTCCTGGCATATGACCCGCATGAAAAAATGATAAATAACAATCTTTATCTTTAAATTCTATTTTATCTCCATTTTCAACGTAAATTACATTTCTAATAATATTGATATATTCTTCATCTTCGATTTCCTCTTTTTGTTCCTGTTTTAAAAATTCAGAATCTCTTAATAAATAGAGATCTAATGTAATTCTTGAACATAAAATGGGTATATCAGGGTGATTTTTAATCAAATTTTTTATTCCAGAGACATGATCATAATGACTATGAGAAAGAAATATAGCATCTATCTTTGGCTTAAAATCTTCATCATTTAATACTATTTGTCTTGATTCATTTTCATTACTTTTTAAAATATTATCATCAAATGTTTCTTTATCAATCTTTTTTTCTTCAATATCCTCTGATTCGATAATTTTTCCTTCAAATTTACGCAATTCATCTATATCTTTAATATCAGTAATATTTTCTTGGCTCTCTGATAATATATTTTTACTTATTTCATCTTTTTGTAAGAATTCATTTAAGTTTTCAAGATAATAATCAATTTCTCCCAAAAATTCCTCAGATATTCCACAATCTAAAAGAATATTTAATTGTCCTAAACCCAAAACTATACAATTATGATTTGGTCTAAGAGCAATAGGATACAACATTAAACGAACCTTTTTTCTGTCTTTAAAATAGGTGGTTATAGAGGTATTTTTAAAATAATTAGAATCAAATCTTTTCTCAACTTTATCAATAGCTATTGAAATTTCACTCTTTCCAACGGGTACCCCTGTGATATAGAAATACCATCCATATTTTTTTACAAGATCCTCTAAATTTTCATACATTTTATCGCCAATTAATGATTTAACAACAATGACCTTCTCTTTTTCATAATAATTTATTTTCTTTATTGATTCTTTTTCTACATTTGGAACGGAATTATAATTTAGAAAAAAGTCTTTTAAAGTCTCTTTAATTGGTTTTTGGCTAATATTATTAGATTTAATAAATTTAAGATAATTGCGATATTCCTTTGTTTTATATAAAGGACGCATATTTTTCTTTTCAATTAATAAAATCTCGAAATCTCCTTCTTTAAAAAGCTCTCTATTAATTATAGTATCTTGGTTTTTAATTTTTTTTTCAACTTCCTTCTTTTTACCATATTTATTAGTTATAAAAAAAAACCAACCATACCTTTCAACAAGTTTAGTTCGACTCCAAATAATATCTCTTCCTTTTGAAGTCTCAATAACAATAATTCTTTCTTTTTTATTGTATATAATTTTGTTAATTGAATTTTTTGTAGCTTTTGAGATTAATGAATTATTTTCAGAAAAGAAATCTTCTATTACTTCATCAATTCGTTTTTGCTCTATTTTTTTTTTTTCCATTAATTCTAGATTTTGATTATATGAAGTTACTTTAAATGAAATCTCTAAATTATTTTCTTCTAAAGTTTCTACTTCATGGTCATTGAAATTAAATAATTTCTTTTCCATAATAATTTCGTGTTGATTTAATAGTTAATATTTGATTTAGGTCATTTTTTAAAAAGTTTTTTATCAATAAAATTTAACTATTGATAGATTTCTCTGCATACTCATAAAAGAATAAAATCTTTAGTTGTTTAACTAAATCTCCAGTAGTAAAAAATTAAAATATTAAGCATTTTAAAGATATTATTGTCTTTCTGTAATAACACTTACTTCTGATAAGGGTATATAAGATATATTGTTATATTTATCTTTAACCATTAGTAAATCATCGGAAGTTAATTCTATCAAATTTCCACTAAATTTTTCATTTATTCCTTTAACAAATATATGTACATCCCCATCAATTAATTTTTCAATTATACTTTTTGGAATCATATTAATCATTGATAAATTGTTATTATCTTAATTATTAGATAATTAAAATAAATAGTTTGTCTAAATTATATTTTAATCACTAATTATTCTTTTTTATTAAAAGTACTAAAATAAGCCATATCCAAATAAAAAAAATTATAATTATAAATAATTCGGGTATTTTTATAAATGAATGAAGAATAATATACTTTTTCAACTCTCTTCGT
>CAZGJX010000052.1:1631-27752 GCA_964525635.1 uncultured archaeon | reverse complement strand
AATAGAGATCTCTTTCGACATCAATTAAAAAGATTTGCAAAAAAAACGGGTACTGATGCTTTATTATTAATAAATGAAAGTGGAATTATTTTATCAAGTTATGCTAAAAATCAAATATCTGAAAAGGTATTTGAAATATCTGCACCATATTTTCAAACTCTATATAAAACATTTAAAGAATTTAAATTACTTAAAAAAGATTTTATTGTTACTTTTGGTCTCACTGATGATTCAAAAAAATTGATATTTAAAAAAATAAAAGTGGTAAAATATAATCTTTATTTGCTATTATTATTAGATGATCAGATAATTATTGAGAAAATTGAAAATAATTTACCTGATTTAACAACTAATTTGGTTGAATTAATTAATACTTATATTTAGTACAAAAGATTGATAATCTAAAAAGCCAATGCAACAAAATTCTAATTTTATTTTTAAATATAGAATTCTAAATTTTTATAAATTATATTCATAATAAAATTAAATATGACTTCAAAATATAAGTCTGAATTTTTATTATTTCAATAAATAAGATTCTTAAATTCACTATAAAATTGATATATAAGATTTATCTTATAGATGGAGATAATGGTATAGCTGTCTTAGATACAACATTTAAAGAATTTATAGAAGTGGAAGAAGAAAGTGTCGTTTTTCCTGATCTTTTTAATGCTGTAAATATAATGATTGATAATATTCATAAAGATATTGCGAGAGGAAAGAACTTAAATGAATTGATGAAAACTATAGAGACAGAAAGTACTTTAATTGTTTTATTTTACCATCCTTTATCGAGAATGTTAATTTGTTCCATATCAGATGTAGAAGATAATATTGAGAAAATAAAAGATGTAATAAAAAAAATTGGTAGTAGATTATGGCTGAAACATCAATCTGAAATAGAATTATATCGTTCGACAACTGATAAAAGTAGAATTCAAATCTTTACAGCCGATATTGAAATTATGACATTGGGAGGGAAAATCGCGGAAGATTATCCTAAATTAATTGTTATTAAAAATATTCTTCAGAAAATACGTTCTATGGGAATAATAAATGATTTTGATTATTTGGTCGCCATTAATTGTAATGGTAAAAGTTCTCCTTTAGAAATTTCAAGAAAATTTGAAAAATCTATGAGAGAGATACATGATGTTTTAGATAAGTTAGAGAGTTTAGTACTTATTAAAAGGTAATATATTCTTTTGATATAAAAAGGATTTTTTTACTTAATTTTTGACTGAGTTCTTTTAAAATTAAAAAATATTTTTCAAAAAGAATCTTAAATATGAAGAGTCTTATTTTTAAAAAATAATATTTTAGAAAAAAATAAAAATTATAGAATATTACTATAAACACTTTAATAAGAATTATTATTTAGTGCTGAAAATGGAAGAAAAAATCGTAGCAATAGTAAAATCTCCTGCAAAGACTCATCATAAACGCAAGGGAAATGGGTTCTCTATATCAGAAATTAAAAAAGCTGGTAAAACAATACAACAACTAAAAGAGATAAATACCAAAATAGATTATTTTCGAAAATCAACTTATGATTTTAATGTTGAAATATTGAAAAAAATAAAAGTACCAAAAAAGAAAGGAGAAAAACGAGAACCTTTTGAGAAAAAGGAAAAGAAAAGAACTCCATTTAAACCAGAGATTAAAAAAATAAAAAGAAAACCATTAAAAAAACAACCTATCAAGGAGAAGAAAGCAAAACCAATTTCTACAAAGAAATCTGTATCTATAGAAAAACCTATAACCCAGAAAATTCCAAAACAAAAAGTTATTCCTAGTCAAGGAACAGGAACACCTTTAACTAATCTACAAGGATTAGGTCCTAAAACAAAAGATAAATTCACTGAAGTTGGAGTTAATAATGTCGAAGATTTAATAAAAGAATCAGGAGAAGAACTATCTATGTTGATAAAAGGGGTTTCTCTAGATTCGATAAAAAAGTGGATCGAAGAAGGAAAACAATTATTAGGTAAATAAAACACTTAAAACAAATCTAATTTATTTTTTAATATACATTTTAAAAAAACTTTATTTTAATGAGACTATATTATTGATTTATTGATAATAAACTTTCAAAAAATTAAAGATGCAATTTACTTATTATGTTTATGAAAAACCAGAATGTAATATAAAAATAAACAGAATGCCTATTTGGTTTAAAGAAATCGAATTTAATGGCGATATTAGTAAAGGTATGATTATATTACATACAAATGATGATTATGATGAGAATTGGGGTGCTAATGCTAAAATGGAAATTCAATGGGAGAAAAAAGATAGATTTAATTTTCTACACCATAAAGAAGTTCAAAATTCTATTGACGTTTATAGTGCAATTAATATGGTAATTACTGAAAAAGAAAATACTTGGGTAAGAAGTCATGAATTTACTTATTGGCTCGGATCTCGCTCTAAAATCATCAGAAAACAATATTACAGTGAAAATGGGATCCATAGTATATTTTATTGTGATTTAACGGAAAGACTATTCTCATTACACACAAGTATAATTGCCGAGCAATATATTAATTATAAACCTTATATATTAGAAGCTTATAAGTCGTTTATTTGCCACTAATTTAATTTATAGTTTTTGAGCTAAAACAAAGAAATTATCTTTCTTATTTGGACCGCCTAATTTAACAAATCTCTTTATAACAAAATTTTTTAAAGATTTTTTTACCTCTCTAGATGAATATAAATGATAAAATCTATCAATCATGAGATCATTAGATGCAATTTTCCAAGGAATTAATATATCTCCAAATTCTTTTAAATTTTTGTGGTTTTTTTTCTTTTTATTTATTCTTATTACTTTTCTTTTAATCCAAATTTTTAAAAAATAAAATCTATATCTTTTTTGCCACCTGCGCCATACTGTAAATAGCATTAAACTATTACTTTTCATTAGTTTATAGATTTTTGAGAAAAATTCATACCTTAATTGTTTTGTAATAATATGATGAATTACAGCTATAGAGAATATAGCATTAATTGTATTCTTTCTAATGGGTAAATTATTTAAATCTGCGAGTAACAGTTGTATTTCATTTAAATTCAAATTTAGATTATTGTTGGTTTGTAATTTTTTGTTGGCAATATTGATTAATTCGATCGAATTATCAATACCAATTAATCTATTATTCTTGTTTTTTAAAATCTCAAAATGTCTCCCATTTGCACATCCTAAATCTATAATAATCCCTTTAAATTTATATTTATCATTCTTTAAATCTTCATAAAAAAAAACAAAATCTCGCCAGGGTTTTTTTCTTTTATTATTATAATCATGAGCTATTTTATTATATTTCAACAAATTCCATAACCACGTACTTTACTAATTAAATGCGAGAAAGTAGGCTACTTAAGAAAAAGGATGAATCGCATATATTATTTTATAAATCAATACTCTCTTATTATTTATATCTCTATAATTCTTATATTATTTTGGCTAGAGAATCATCCTGTATTATCTAATATCACATTAGGGAGTATGAATCTATTGCTTTCAAACATTATTAGTTCAATTAATCTAAGTTAATTAAATTTTTTTATTTATTTATTTTTCAATTTATCAATATTATTTAAATTAAATATTTTAAGACTTCCAATTTTATAGTCTAGGATTTATATTTATAATAAATTTAAATATTATAAAAATAAAAACTAAAAAGGTCAAGATGAGTAAATTGAAAATACCCAAATATTTTAATTATAGGAGTATATGTGTATTAATAGAGAAATGGGTAAAAAAAATTCAAGAGACATTTTAAAATGGTAAATAAAAGGACTGATGACATGGAGCAAAGTGAGGATAAAATAATTAAAGAATTAAAGAATGCTATAAAGGACAATATTGAAATACTTAAGTCTGATAAGAAAAACCATGTAATTAAATCAGATATCATACCCAAAGAAATAGGAATTAATAATCAAGATTTTAATGAATCAAACAATAAGAGAAATCCATCCTATTTAGATAATTTTAGAAATATTCCACATCTTAGTCCAGAAATTAAGAAAAGAATTAATATCGATAAATCAAATCTCTTAGTCTCTCTTATAAATCACATAGATAATGTAAATTTAGAAATTATTTATTTATATCTATCTATTTTCAAAATGATTGATGGAGATTTACCCGCTACTATTAGTCTAATCCAATCATTTGCAGAAAGACAATCAAACAATGCACTTTTCATAAATCAGCATAATCAAATTCCAGATTTAATTAGCAATTTTTATGGTATGGCATTTCTTTTAGAAACTAATCAATTAAATAATAGTAAAATAATTAATATTGGAAAATTAAAGAATTTTTTATCAGAAGAATTAAAATATTTTAATCCAACAAAATTATGTACTAACTATTATCTTTTTAATTGTATAAATCTTCTTAAAAAAGTTAATTCAGAAATAAATATAAATACAAAGGATTTGATTGATAAGCTGCACAAAATTCAAATTGATGAAAAGGAGCACGTAGACTTTATATCTAATTTATATGAATTGATAGTAATCGTTAAATTAATAGATAATAATAATAATTTAATAAGTTTTAAAGATAAATATTATAATATTTTAAAAAAGACAATAAAAAAAATAGATTTCAATGAATTAAATATTTCTCAATGTGCAAAAATACTGTTAATTATTGATTTATTTGGATTAAAAGATGAGGAATCCAAACTCGTTAAAACATTACTAGAAAAAATATTTAATGTAACTAAATTTTTCGAATCTGAAATAGAAAATGAAAATTTCTCATGGAAAACTGATACAATAGCATATCTAATAGAATTACGTATGTTATATTGGGCATTACTATCCAGTCAATGCACAATATAAATTCTTTATAAATAAGTTATAAATAAAAAAATCTATCTTGTAATTCTATTTATCTATATTCAATATGAATTTTAAAAAATTTCTGACAGATGGATTAATTTGTCTATTTTCAATAGAATTATTCCATTTTATTGATATATATTCATTTTTTTTTAATTTCTCCAAAACTAATTCACCAAGTCTTTTCCATTCTTCTTTATTAATTAGAGGAGCTTTTTCATTAATTCCAATACAATATTGTAGACCTTTTTGAGTATATTTAATTTTTATATCTTGTTTCGATTTTTTTTCTTTGTTTGAAATTAAATCGAAAGAAAAAGGAAAAGTACGACAAAAATTAGGTCTGATTTTATAGATTGAACATTTTTTTTTTATTTTATTATAAAAATAACATTGTCCATCATCTAATTTCCTTAATCCAACAAAAGCTAATCCTTTCTCTGTTTTTATAGGATTTATAACTAATTTTTTTAAATTTTCTTCTGAAAAATCGGTTTTCAAAACATAAAAGCCTAGAATGTGGATTAATTCATCCAAACTCAAATTTAATGCATTATAAATTCTTAAAATATCTAAATATGTAACATTGACTAATGTATTTTCATCTGTACAGCATTTACCACATTTAACACATTCAAATCTAAATTCTCTTTTGATATCCACTAATAATTTTTAATATAAAAAGATAAAAAATATTTTGCTATAATTAAAAATAAGTTAGTAATCTACTGATGAATATTCTATTTAGATGGGTATTAGGTTCCATAAAAATCCTGTCATAATGAAGACAGGTAGGAAAGTTAAAGCTAATGTATTAATTGTCGTAATAAGAATATTCATACTTGGTCCAGCAGCATCTTTTAAAGGATCCCCAACAGTATCACCTATTATCGCAGATTTATGTGCAAAACTTCCTTTCCCCCCAAATAATCCTGCTTCAATAGCCTTTTTGGCATTATCAAAACTAGCACCTCCTATACTTTGCCATAATCCCATAATTAAGCACCCTATTAGATTTCCTACTAAGAAAGCAGCTATTACCATAGGGCCAAATAATATTCCTATCAATAATTCAATACCTATTATTGCTAATACAGGTTGCATCATATATTTTAAGGCATTTTTTGCAGAAATATTAATACATCTTTCATAATCAGGTTTGCTATTTCCTTCTTTTAAACCAGGAACAGTTTTAAATTGATGTCTTACTTCTATTACCACTTTCATGGAACCTTTTAGAACGCCCTTAAATATCATCGCTGTAAACAACACTGAAAGAACCGTTCCGATGCATAATCCCAAAATAATTAGAGGATTATAGAGGTTTATATTAAAAAATATATTTGAAAGGTCAGTCTCTGCTATAGGACTAGGAATCTGACCAGCTAAAGTGCTTGTGGTTAATAAAAATGTTAAAAACATTACTATACTACTGAAACCTCCACATACAAGAGCAAACCCTTTCGCTACTGCTTTAGTAGTATTACCAATCGCATCCAATTTATCTAAATTATCTCTTAAGGATGGAGGCGCTTCTTCATTTCCCATTTCTGCGATTCCTGCTGCATTATCCGCTATTGGTCCAAATGTATCAAAACTTAATATTGTACTGATAATAGAATCTGATGATACCGAAGCCATATTTACACCCCAAACACCAAAAGCAATTGAAAAAAAAAAGGGTTCTATTGTATTTCCTAATATATTTTCATTTGGTTGACCATTTATATCAATATATAAATCTCCTGTAAAAGATCCAAATATATATGCTCCAACTATAGAAATAGCAAATACTACCATTGGGAAAAAAACCGATCGAAATCCTGTAGATAATCCTGCTATAATATTTACTGAAGGACTTATTTCAGAAGCAACAGCTACTTTTTTTGTTGGTGTATATTCCATTCTTGTGTAATAGGTTGTAAATATAATTGTAATAAAAACAGCGGCTAAACCTATCAAACTTGAAATCATTAATAAAATTCCTAAAATACCAAAGAAGAGTAAATTAACGATAATTAAGATTATAATATTAAATAATGTTGATGCAATGAAGACTCTCCAAATACTTTTTGATGGATTTTTAAAATCAATTTTCAGGAAGAATGTAGTAAAAAATAACGAAAACATACCTAATGCAATTAAGGTTAAATCTGAAATAATAAATATAGGATCACCTATTAATAAGAAAATTGTTAAACCTAAGACCATTCCTCCAATAGCATCCGATGATGCACTTTCAAATAAATCTGCACCCCTACCTGCACAATCCCCTACATTATCTCCAACTAAATCGGCAATTATCGCAGGATTTCTTGGATCATCTTCTTTAATATCCATTTCATATTTTCCCACTAAATCAGCTCCCATATCAGCACTTTTAGTATATATTCCTCCTCCAACTTGTGCTAGTAATGCTGAGACGCTGGCTCCAAAATCATAACTTATCATTAAATAGATGTTTCCATTTGTGACCATTAAAATTAGCCATATTCCTAATACAAACATTGATATGTTTAATATGCCTGTTATCATTCCCCCATAATATGATAATCTAAAACCTTCATTTGGATCATCAATAGAAGCTTCGACAACAAGAATATTTGTTTTTGTTGCAGCAATCATCCCGATATATCCAGCAAATAAAGAACTGAGAGAACCAATTAGAAAGATGATACCAGTTAAAATAATTCCCAAAAAAGGATTATCTAAAAATTCGATACCTGTTAAACCAACTGGGATAAATAAAATACCTAGGATAACAAATAATGATTTTGCTTGATCTTTAAGATAAATTTTTGCTCCATCTCTAATATAATTACTAATTTCCCTCATTTTTACAGTTTTTTTTTCTAAGGAATTAATTTTTCGATAAATTAAAATTAGACATACGATAGAAGCAATTAAAATAATAGGTATGATTATATAGAGACAGAAAAAAAAAATAGGATAAGCTCCAATATCTCCTAAAATTTTTCGAAATTCTGATATAATTCGTAATGTAGATAACATCTTAAGCAAATTTTTAATTATTAGATAAGTGGAAAATAATAGAAATTATTAAAGTAAATGTAATAAAATTTAATAAAATTTTGAAACAATCATAAATAAAATATACTGAATTAATTTAAATGTAATTTTGACATATAAATAAATAATTAAACATACTTTTAGAAAACCTAATCAATTTTACTTAATCAAAGAAAGAATTATAAAAAGGAAATGGATAGATATTTTAAAAAATATTATTCAATTTCTTCTTTTAAGTTCAAAATGACCTGTTTTTTATCTTTTTTATTCGATTTACTGAATGAAAAACCATGATTATTATAGCTATCTGGAGGTAGATTATCAAACAATGAGATTATTAGAAGAATTGAATTTCTTACTAGCAATATGTTTTCTGTTTTCGTCAGTAAATTCATAAGTTTTATATATATTTTATTTTTCCAAATTTCAATATTTTGATTATCCTTACACATTTCACTATAATGTCTTAAAATATTATCATAAAATTCCATATCAGAATTATTTGGACTCATTACAAGACTCATTATTTCAACATTTAAGGATTATTATATATTCTTAATAAAAAAATAGAAGAGTATTATATAAATAATAATTTTTTTTTTACAATGTTTGTTATAGTAATGCGTACAAATCCTGAATTATTTTTTAGAGAAATGGGAAATTATTACCCCAATTATTAGAATATTAACTATTTGTGTACAAATATTCGTGTGTAAAAATAAGAATAATTATTTTATTATTGTACAAAATTATTTTTATTATTAATTCTTAATTGTTTTCTTATGTTAAACTAAACTTTTTAAATTGCATCATTAATACTGATTAATTCTTGAGGAATATTTTTATAATTCGTTAAAAATCTTTTTTTTACATCAGATATCTTATATTTTTGCGTCTGAGCACCATAAGTTTCTATTGTAAATGATGCTATTACTGATCCGAGACGACATGAATCTAGTAATGTCATATTTAAAAATAATCCAATTAAAAGTCCCGCTCTATATGCATCTCCCGCGCCTGTTGTATCTAAAATTTGCTCTGATTTACAAATAGGGATATTAGTTTGGCTTATTTCACCTTCTATATTTTTAAATATTATTTCGGAACCTTCTTTTCCTTTAGTTGTAATTATAGCTTTATTATATTGAATTAATTCTTGATTTAGCATTCCAGTCTTTTGATGAATTTGATTAATCTCATATTTATTACCTATGATAATTTTAGAACTTTTAACAGCTTTAATTAAAAGTTCTT
The DNA here is from genome assembly GCA_964525635.1 of uncultured archaeon. Taxonomy (GTDB): domain Archaea; phylum Asgardarchaeota; class Lokiarchaeia; order Sigyniarchaeales; family SOKP01; genus JAFGOA01. The sequence continues at coordinate 18,599 of CAZGJX010000052.1, read as the reverse complement.
TAGAAAACATTGATGTTACTTGTCCTGGATCAAAAATGAAAGGGATTTTTAGATCATTTAATTGATTAGAAAAAGTCATCATAGCATCAACATTTTGAGCAGAATTTATAGCATAAAAATAATTTTCAGGATCTTTAATTTTCGCTTTTAAGTTAATATCCTTACATTTATCTAATGCACCTCCATGAAAGATGATCATTTGATTTGCTTTAATATCATTTACAATATAACAAGTTGCTGTATAATCATTTTCATGAGTATCTATCTTTTGTTCAATATTTTTAAATTGAGAGAGATGTGTTTTATATCCTAAATTCTCAAAGTCTTTCCCTACGGCGCCAAATAGAGTTGCTGATCCAATATTTAATAATCCAAGATTATATGCAATATTCCCTGCAATCCCACCATAATGAAGTATTTTCTTATCTGCAGTTATTGTGCTTTGATATTCTTCTTTTTCATAATTAATAGATACAACATCGATAAATTTTGCAGGGAAAGAGAATAAATAATCATATGCTATAGATCCTAATAAAATAATTTTACGTTTCTCATTAACCATTATATTATTTACAAAATGAGGGAATCAATAATATATTTATCAATTATAACAATTAACAGTTATAAATTTAAATTATGAAAAATTGTCGAATAAGTGAAAAAAATCATAAATATAATTGAGAAATTAAAGAAAAGTGAAATTAGAGCAGTAATTAATGACAGAATAAAAGAGTTTGAAAAATTTCAATCCACAGAAAAAGAACAAATTTTTAAAGAATTATGTTTTTGTATAATGACTGCAAATTGTGGAGCAGAAAAATGTATAGAAATTCATGATAAAATTAAGGATGATTTTCTTCAACTAACAGAAATTGAATTATCAAAAAGATTTAAAAAGTTTGGGTATAGATTTCCAAATGTAAGAGCAAATTATATTATAATAGCTAGAAAAAAAATGGATGATTTAAAAAATGCATTACAAAATCTTCTAGATGAGAATTTGAGGTTATGGATTACTAAAAATATATTAGGATTAGGTTATAAAGAAACTAGTCATTTTCTTAGAAATATTGGATATAAAAATTATGCAATTGTTGATTTTCATATAGTAGATTTATTAGAGAAATATAAACTAATTGAAAAACCGAAAACTATGTCAAAAAAAAATTATCTTAAAATTGAGAAAATTTTAGAACAAATAGCTATTAAATCAAATTTAAGTTTAGCAGAACTTGACTTATATCTATGGTATTTAGAAACAGGCAAAATATTAAAATAAATTTTCAACTAAATTATCTTATTATTATAGTTTTAATTAATAAAATCTATAATTTCACAAATATTTTAAGATGAAATAATATGTAAGAGATTATCCAAATTATAATACAATTAATTATTGCTATACTATATGCTAAAATAACATTTAAATCAGAAGAAAAAATGCTGAAAGTATAACTAATTAAAATAAAGTGTGCTATAAATAAAATTAAAGAATTTTTTCCAATAATACTTAATAAATTATCGTTGCTAATCAAATTGACTTTATTCTTCCTTCCATCGATAATATAATAAAAGCTATAATAAAGTAAAGAACTAAATCCAACACTCAAAAATGTAAATGGTAAGGATATTCCGAATCTACTAATTCCCAATCTAAAAGAAGTAATTATACCTATAAAGAAAAATGTTATTCCAATAATAACAAAATATTTACTCATATTTTTTCTCATAAATCCATCGCAAATCAATGAAGAAAAAATAATCATAGCACCCCAAGATAATGAGCCATAAAACCCTCCTTCAATATCTTCAAAAATAATATCTCCAATATACGTAAAAAGTAAATATTGATGTAATATAATAAAAATAAGACCTATACTCATACGAAAAATAAAATGAAGTTTAAAAGTTATTAAAAGAATTAAACCTGACATACCAAGTACTTGTAAAATTCCCCATCTTATATATATCCCAGTTGAGTTAAAATCCAAATATAAAAATAATCCAATTCCAATTAAAATTAGATTTCTTTTTATATAATGAATATATACTTCCTTTTTTGGATATAATTTAATACGCCTGTTGAAGGAGATGTTAAAATTTAATGCCATTATAAAAATAAAACATGGAGCAATCAAATCAACATATGTTAAACCATAATCCGAAGAATGTTTACTCCAATTAGGTATGTTCTCAAAAAATGGTAATGAATTAACAAAGACCATTAAGATAATTAATAAGCTTTTGAAAATATCAATACTTTGATATCTTTTCTTTTTTGATATATTATTATTTATATCGTCTTTCTCCATAAAAATCTTATAAAAATACTAAAGTAATATTAATATATTTTAAAGGAATTATTGGTTTATTTTTTTATTTATAAAAGAAATAGAAAGGTAATATTGACTGTTTGATAAAAAAAAAGAAATTTTATATTTCAATATGATTTGAATTTAATAATATCTGAAATCGCACAAATTGAAATGGATTATCGTTTCTTATTATTTCATATTACTCTCTTTTTTCTTTCAATTCTGTTGTTCCAATGAATTTATTGGTGAGGGCTACAGCAATTATCAATCCTGATCCTATGAAAGGTAATATAAGTCCAAAATTGATACCTGCTTCCCTAAAGAAACTAAAATATTCAGGATCTGGATTATATGTATATGAATCCCAATATATTAGTTCAAATGTAGAAATATAAGCAATTAATGTAATTATAACTACCAGACCTATAATTATTGCAAAATTATTCATTGCTTTACCTTTTCTTGACCTTAAAGCTATAATAAAGGTAGTCATAGCCAATATAAGAATAATTATAGAAGAAATGATTGAAATTGTCAGAGGTAATGTATTCCTTCCAAAAAGTTCATGAACCGTTACTGTTTCTTTACCAAGACTAGGTTCTCTTATTAAAATTAATACAATACCCCACATCCAAATTAAAATATTATAATCATTACCTGTAGAAAGTCCCGTAGTAGGAATTATTAGAGCTAATAATAATAAAATACCTCCCAAGAATTGAAATATCCAATATAATCTTTTAGAGTCTGACATTTTTATAATTATTGAATGATTTTATTAAGAATTTATAAAGAACTTTAGTTCAATTGTTAATATAAATCTTATGAAAAAATATTGATTTCTCAATAATGAGATCAAAAAAAAAAGAATCTAAGAAAAAGTGTACATATCACTTATATAATAAATAGACATATATAAATAACCGTGAAATTCTCGTTTTACGAATATATATAAAATTATTGAAATGAAATATATATTAATAAAAATTTTTGATAAGAATTTAAGAGTTAATTGAAATATCGATATTTATATATTAAACTTGACCGTCATTATTTTTTATTAAAACTGCCATTCCAGTTCCACCTCCCGCACATTGAGAACAAATTGCATATTTTTGATTTCTATATCTTAATGTATATAGTGCAGTTAGTATTAATCTAGTTCCTGTCATTCCAGGAGGATGTCCAATAGCTATTGCACCCCCATGAATGTTTAATTTATCCTTATTTATTCCTAATCCTTTCATACAAAATAATACTTGTTGGGCTTGTGCTTCATTTATTTCGAAAAGGTCTATATCAGCCACTTGCATTTTAGTTTCTTTTAAAAGGTTTCTAATAGCAGGGATAGGTCCTAATCCCATATATTGGGGTTCTACATTTCCAGATGAGAAAGAAATACACGATCCCATAGGATTAAATCCTAATTCTTTAATTTTCTTTTTTGACATTAAGACTATAGCCGCAGCGCCATCATTAAGTGGGGGTGTATTTCCTACGGTAACACAACCATTTTTTCTAAATACAGGTTTTAATTTATTTAAAATATCTATGGTAAGATCTTCTCTCGGGCTTTCATCTTCATATAACCTTATTACTTTATTATTAATAGTTTCATTAATGGGAACAATTTCTTTAAAAAAACCAACTTCCCTTGCTTTGAAATATTTTTGATGACTATCTAAAGCAAATTTATTTATTTCTTCAAAAGTTAGATTTATCTCTGGAAGCATATATTTTTTACATAATTTTTCTTTATTTTCTATGATATTTTCAGCTGTTTCCCCAACATGATCATATCCTCCATACATCCCATATGTGTCCCTAAATCCATCATAAAAAAGGGCGTCCACAATTTTATTTGATTTTAATTTGTAACCCCATCTTGCATTCATAAGCATATAAGGACATTGACTATTACTTTCCATACCTCCTGCAACTATAATATCCTTTTTTCCTATAGCAATTTGATATACCGCTATTTCAATAGATTTCATTCCAGAAGAACAAACATTATTCACAGTAAGAGCTCCTGAAGTAGGAGGTATACCTGCTTTTAAAGCTGCAATCCTTGCGGGATTATTTCCCATTCCTTCCTGATGAATTGCTCCTAATATAACATCTTCAACCATAAGAGGTGTTATTTTCGATCTTTTTATTGCTTCCCTTATAGCAAAAGAAGCTAAATCTACAGCGGATACTTCCTTTAAAGCTCTTCCAAAATGTCCTATTGGAGTTCTTGCACCATTAAGAATATATATATCTTCCAAGTTCATTAGTATAAATCATAAAATTCTTTTATTTAATAGATTTATTTAATGATTTTAAATTACTTTTATTCTATTAATTAAAATAAAATATTCAAAATCTAATTTTAAGATTTATTTTTTTGAGTTTTTTTATAAATAAAATCTAAATATTAGGCTAAAATATATATAATTTTCATTAATTCTAAAAAATAAAATAATAAAAATGTTAGAAAAAATAGATTAAAACTATTTATCGATTAAATTCAAGATAAAAGTTATATTTTAAAATAGATTTATATAGATAGGAATAATAATAATAGATTTAGAAAAACAATGTCATTTTTCAATAAGTTTTATTGGTTAATTCCCTTTATTTGTGGAATTTTATGTTTTATTGGTATTTTAATACCTGCTGGGGCTATATCATATTATGATGGATTGAATTATTATAGATTATATTTTTGGATTTTTGGTATAGGATCGATTCAATATAATTTTGGTCCACCTAAATCTGGTTATATTCCATTGAATAGTTCTCTTTATTCAAATAGTGTCCTTATATTAATTGGCTCAATCATTTCTTCTATAATTCTTCTGATTATGGGTATTTATTTAATATTATTAGGACTTAAAGCAAAAAAAGGAGAATATACTGGTAAAAAAATTATAGTAACAAGTGTTATAATTTTAATATCTAGTATAGCTTATAACATTTTAATGTTAATAAGTTTAAATTTATTCATATATACCAGTGATTTCAGCGTTGTGTTAGGTCCAAGACCTGATTTTACAGGATTTGGATTGATAATACCATATATTGCATCGGGGATAGCTGTGATAGGTGTCATAATAAATAAATATGATCTTATAGAAAAAATCATATTAAGGAGTAAGACCGGTTCTAAAAAGGAAAAACCTGAGAAAGAGTTAATTGAAGAAGAAATAATCAGAGAAGAGATATTTAAAGAAGAAATACTTGAAGTAAAGGAACCTAAAGAAAAGAAAGTTAAAGAACCTAAGGAAAAGAAAGTAAGAGAACCTAAAGAAAAGAAAGTAAAAGAATCTAAAGAAAAGAAAGTTAAAGAACTAAAGAAGATAAAATATAAAGAAATATCACCTGAAAAACTGGAAAAGCAAAAAGAATTAAAAGATTTATATATACAAGCACAGAAAAAAATTAGAGATAAAATCTTTACAGAAAATACAATCGATTTTCTGGAGAATATTGTCCGTGAAGCTAATAAAATAAACTTTATAGAAGTCCAGAATGATGCTTTAAGGAGTTTAGCATATTGTAGAGAGATGAGAAAAGAGGAAAAAATAAAGGATTTAGCTAAATTATTTAAATATGCTAGATTAAAAATCGAAAATAAGCATTATGGGCAAGATACAATAGATCTATTGAATGAAATTATACATGAATCCGAAAACTATAATATAAAAGAAAATTATAAAAAAGCTAAAGAATGGTTAGAGTATTGTATTAAAATGAATCCTCCTGAGGATAAGGAAGAATAAGGGATAAATAATAACTCTTTATTTTCTGCTATAATCAATTTCTATTGTAAATTAACAAAAGAAAAAATTTTTAAAAACTTATTTTATTATGATTATAATACTTATTTTTTTTTATTTTTCTGGGGATAATAAATGGATAATGCACTTGAGAATTATAATATTAATTTATTAAAAGGAATTATTATCTGCAAGGAATCAGGCGAATACTTAGTAGATTTGATTTTAGATTCTGATATAAATCCTGTATTATTATCCTCTTTTATTGGGGCATTATCCTTATTTGGGAAAGATAGTCTAGGGAAAATAGAAGAAATTCTCATTAAAGGCTTAGATGTAGAAATGGTTGTTGTCAGTAAACATAAACTTATTTTAATTGCAATTATGGATAAAAAATTTAATAAATATTACATAAGAGAAGAAGCAGAAAAAGCTTTAGATAATTTTTATATGTTTTATAAAAATGAAATTGATGATTGCATGGATGTAAATAAATATGATTCTTTTAAGAAAATATTACTGATGCAAATTATAGAATATTTTGATAAATTAAAGGATAGAGATAAAAATCAACCAACAGATGATTTTGGTTTCTTTACTGAAGCTATAAAAAAAATGAAAACAGAAAATATTCAATAATTAATCTTTTCTAAAAGCCACTAATTTTTTTTTTAAAGATTAAACTTCCGACTTTTACACCAAATATTCGTTCCATTAAATTGCACTTTGCTTTTAATAGATAAAAAACATCTTTATTTGGTATATCCACTCCATATAAGGTTTCAAAATTTCCTTGTCCTTTTGAAAGAATCATCCCATCCTCAGAGTTCAAATATATAGTTAATTCTTTTGATATATCGGAGAAGTCTATGCCTGGTGCCGGACTTGATTCGATAATTTTTACCAAATTTGATAAACCAATATATTCAGCATCTTTTATTGTAGCATCATTTATTATTGGAGCGGATCTGACAGCACAAATTATATTCAAATATGGATAATGCTCCAATAAAACTTCTATCAAAATCTTATCAAAAACAATTTCTCCTGCGTTATCTAATAATATCACTAATCTATCTTTATTTTTTAATGATTTTATAAATTCAGGATAATCATTTATTATTAAATCCTTAGGAGAAAATTGTGTTAAATCATTTACAAAATCAATTTTATGTTGGCTTGCAAAATCAATTGTATTTCCAAGGGCAGAAATGACTAATGCTTCTAATATTGGATCTTGGGAATTCTGAACTATTTCCTTAATTTCTTTATAAAATTTTAAAGCAAGATGATTAGATTCTATTTTCAATTTAGCATAAGGATCACTTTCATCAAGCATATTTCCTATAAGGTTATAAAGATACTTGCCCACTAATGGTGAAGTTATGTTTTTTATATCTTTTTTTATTATGAATTCCATGAGTTGCTTTTGAGCATTTAAAATGATATTATTAGATATATCTGGCTTTAATAATCTAAAAGCTTTAAGAATTTGATTAAATAAACATCCTATGCATTCAGGCTCCAATTTCATAATAAAGAAAAAGTAAGAAATATTATAAATTCTGTCAAGAAAATTATAAATCAATTTCTACTTTAATAGTCTTGATTTCTTCGGGTATCTTTTTAGCAGATTTTAAGTATCCTAAAATTAAATTTTTCAACATATTTTCCATTAATGGATTAAGTGGAATTTCCTTTTCATTTATTTCTAGGATTATTTTTGACATATTATAATATATTATTTAACTTTTCTTTAAATTTTATATAATTTATTCTAAAAAGAGAAAAAAATTTTTTTTAAAAATTAGAAATACACTTTAAAATATTTATTCTTCACTTGATCCAAATTTAGCCTTGATTTTATCTTTTAAGGTATCCCATATCTTGTCAATTGCTTTTTCTACTGCTTTTTCGGCTAGTTTCTTAAGAATTGGATTACTAAGATCAACAAGACTTTCTACCTTCTCCATAGCAGCGTCATTAACTTTTCCTTTTACATAATCCTCGGCGGTTTCCTCTTCAGTTGCTTGATTTATTACTACTTCGCTAACTTCTTCAATAATTCCTGGGATTTCCTCTAATACTTTTGGATCTAGGCCTTCTATATATGACGCAGTTAATAATCACTCATTCTAATCATTTTTATCTCATTAATACAACCAATTAAATAAGTGAGAAATTGTTGTTATGATTAAATATTTAATGCGTTATAAATAATAATCTTCTATTACAGAAAGAAAGTGGTTGGAATATACAAACTTGTTCCATGCCATTTTTGAGATTTATATCTCCTGGTATGGAGGGGATTTGTTGTAATATTTTTAAAGAACTTTTAACAATAAATTGCCAAGGCAATTTAACTGTGTGTATGATGGATTCATTTAATATAGGTTCATTTTTACAAAATGAATTTATTGAATTGATGAATAAAGAGAAGGTAAAAGAATTTTTGATTCCTTCCAAATTAAAAAGTAAAGTTAAAGGAAAATGTGCTACATGTCAAAAATTTAAGGAATGTTTTGGATGTCGATTTATAGCTTATTCAAAAAATCAAGACTATTATTCTTCTGATGCATATTGCCCTTATCATTTTTCTTAATTAGTTTAATAATTGGAGGAGGTAAACAATAATTATCTTAAGATGTGAGAAAAAGTGGAACACAATAAAAATTGTTTAAGAAGATATCAGAAATATTTAACTTCTGGAAAAATTAAAAAAAAAAATTGGCTGTTACCTTGAGGTTCCATTGAATATCATGGACCTCATCTTCCATTATATACAGATTCCATTATTGCTTATTATATTTCAAAAGTATTTTCTTCTAAAATTAATGGATCTGTTTTAAAACCAATCCAAAAAGCTATATGTTTTCATATGAGGAATTTCAAAGGTAGTAAATATTTTTCAAAAAGCTCATGATAATAACATCAAAAATCTTTTTATTATTATTGGATATGGAGAAAATGTTAATTTAATTCCTGATCTAATAGATATATTACCAGAGAATTCTTCATTCCAATCTTTACCTTTTTATATTTAAGATATAGAAATAATAAATAAAATAAAAAATATTATTGAATCAAAGATAATCTTAAATATTATTCATGGAGGAGAAATTGAAATCAGTTTAATATTAGCTATGAATGAGAAACTTGTTAAAAAATACAAAAATTTATCTAAGATATATTCAACAAAATTAAAAAATTTTAATTTATCTAAATTCTATGATGAAATACCTTTATGTAATTTTACAACGGAAGGATATTTTGGAGATCCTACAATCTCTTCTAAAAAAAAAAGGGATAATATTAATAAATGAGATTATTAATTATTTTGTTATTTATTGTCAAAAATTAACTATTTATATTAAGTAATATTGCGTTCAATGGTGTAGATTATTTCAATTTTATTAATACTTTTTCTAAACTCTCTTTATGCTTTTCCCAAAATCTATCTATTATTTTCTTTACAATTATTTTAGAAGATTTTTTAATAACTGGCTTTTTAATTAAGATTTTAAGCTTAGCCATGATTTTATCAGTAATTAATGATTTTATTAATATTTCTAATGAATATCCTTTAGAAGCTTTTTCTATTACTTTTATAAATGATTTTTCTGCTAAATATTCTACCTTTTGTTTCAATTTATCAATTATTTTTTCACTCATATTCAAGTAATATACATAAAAATTATTATATTTATAATGAAAATATTTAATTTTTAAAGTTGTGAATTTACCAATTAATTGCGAGAAGACCACTTTCTTTACAGTACCGAATATTTTTTTACAATCACATTTTTTTAATCTTATTTTGAAACCTTTAAATCTTCTACAATATTCATTTTTTTATGACATCAAAGAGGAAAAAAAGAGGAAGACTGAACGACCTTTTTTTATTAAAGCAAAATCTCCCTAGTTTAATGAAATTACATAGAGATTTACTTCAACTTGAATTATTAAAGGAAATTCCTGCTTTTACTACAAAAAAGTACGAATCTCATGATTATTTTAAAATGTTTGAATATGCTTCACTTCATAACATTAGTCTTAAACAAGGATGTATCATTTCACGCATCCAAGAACAAAGAGTTCCTTCCCCTGAACAAATAATGAAGTGTTGTCGGTAGATTTCTTTAGGAGAAATGACACATTTCATTAATAAGGACCTTGCACGGCAGTTTATTAACCCTCCAAAATCCATCCAACAACAATTACTGCAATCAGGCATTATTTTTATAGATTTTCATCAAGATTGTGATTATGGAAATCCTAACAACCCTCATGTAAGAAAAGGAAGAGTGAAGAGAAGTACACCTTATTATTATGAATATCTTACAGCGGACCTCTATTCTAAAAAGGGAAGCTTTACGATTGCAATTCTTCATAGATCACCACATGAAAAGATTATTTCTCTAATAAAAAGACTGATAGAGTCCATTGAAGCAATCCCCCCGCCGGGAGCCATAGTCCCTGACGGAGAGCCTGCACATATAGATGTTTTCGCATTATTAAAAGAGAAAGGAATCAAATTTCTTACAAAAAAATCGAGGACTCAAAAGGTAAAGGAACATTTGGAAAAGTATTATAATTCTCCAAATTTGGAGAAGAGAAGGAAATGGCGCTCAATCGAATTTCGATCGTGGAGATCAAAGACTAAAAGTAATTTCATTGATATTTGCCCGAAAAAGGTTCATGGAGAGAAAAGAACCATAATAAAATCTCCAGATTGGGTAATTATTCCACAAAAAGCAGATGCATTATATAAACACCGCTTTTGCATTGAATCAGGATATCGTGATAAACATAAATTCCAGATTTTCACGTGTACAAAGATTCTAAGTACACGTCTTTTAGTTTATCTTATTGCCGTATTATTATGGAATTATTGGCAGACTTATCTTATTTGGACACATATCTCTCAAATAAGAGAAGCATTTACTTCAAGGCAACAATCATTATGGTTTAGTATTACTTGGATACGTTTTTATCTAGAAAAATTACTATGTTCTTAACAAATATGAATAGAATGAATGGGGTGAGAAAAAATGTAATAAAAAATACTCGGTACTGTTTAGGGAGTGGTAGTTCAATTCAATTTAATAATTATTTAACCATTTTCTGAATATATCTAAATTTATATAATTAAAATGAGTTAATAACAATATTCAATTATTTTGTAAATTTTAGTTTTTAGAGGGTATTACCTTCATGGAATTGTATATTAACCTTGCGAAAATTGAAAATGTTTTATCTATCCCTATATTATCTTTTGCACTTGTTTCTATGAAACTATAAGCATTAAGTTTTTTTCTAGTAGATTCACTTTCTTCCTTGGATATTACTCTTTCACCAAGTTCATTTAACAAATCCACTTTATTTCCAAGAAGAAGACATGGTTTGGGGCCTATTGCATGCTCTATTTCCTTTTTCCATTTCGAAAGATTCAATAGCGATAACCGTCTTGTTAAGTCAAAAACGTAAATAATACCTTTTGTACCTCCATAAAAATTAGGTCGTATGACAGCGAACCGATCTTGACCGCCTAAATCCCATATTTGTAAAGTGACTTTAATATTTTCATCTGGTAATTCAACGGATTTTAAAAAGAAATTTGTCCCAATTGTTAATTTTGTATTCTCTAGAAAAATGCCATCAACAAATCGATGTAATATGGTAGTTTTACCTACTCCACCATCACCTACAATACAAATCTTATAAAGTCGATTGGAAAATTTTGACATTTGAAAACCATGGATATTTTTTTTAACCTTGTTATTGTTATAAGTTATATTAAAAGGAATTCAATAATTAAAAAATGAATCTATTAATATGATAAATAATAATTTACATTTTTATATTTATTTAACTCTTATAAACTTCTTTTAATTTAATTAATTTATTGATTAAAAGAGTTATAAAAAGCAATATTTCAATTATTATATTTATGCTCTATTAATAATAAATAGGAAAGAGATTTCTACTATAAAAAATTAAAATTAATTAATTTTAATTTTTTAATATAAATAGAGAGAATTTTCCTTAAAAGGCAAAGAATTAAAATATTAATACCTCTTAATCAACTAAATAATCGTCTAAAAATAAAATATATGAGGTAATGATTATTCCACCAAAAAATTTTATGGAATTATATAAATTTCTACCTCAAACTAATTGTAAAAAATGTGGGAAGCCAAGTTGTATGGCTTTTGCTTTAGAATTGTTAAAGGGAACAGTAAAGATTGAGGAATGCACGCCTCTGATTGAAGAATCTAAATATAAAACAGGATACAATAAATTAAAAGAACTGTTAGAAGGAGAAGAGGGAATAAAAAAAGAATTAAAAATTAATATTGATAATGAAAAATGTGATGCATGTGGGATATGTATAATTGCATGTCCTGTTAATGCAAGATATTGTTATTCAATTTTAAGTGGTAAAACTCCAGACTATCCTCCAGATAAACATCAATTATTTTTAATAAAACAAGGTAAATGTGAATTATTAAATTTAGAGCATTGTCGAAGATTAGCAACAGAGGGTCGTGAGAGAGAATGTAGAATATGTGAGACTTATTGCCCCCGTGAAGCAATTAAAATAGAATATAATTAGGAAATAAAATTATTTAAATCCTATAAAAATAGAAAACTAAATTAAAAATTATGAATGAAGATAAGAGAGTTCCTTGTTCTGGGTGCTCATTATTATGTGATGATATTATTGTTATAGAAAAAGATAAATCAAATTATGATATTATTGGCGCTTGTTTGAAGGGTATACAAAAATTTGAACAAAGAAATTCGAAAAATAGAATTTTATCGCCATATATTAGACAAAATAATGAATTAGTTAAAGTAGAATGGGATGAAGCAATAAAAAAAACAATTAAATTAATTAAGGGTTCTTTAAATCCAATTTTATATGGATTTTCTACAACATCTTGCGAAACTCAATTAAAAGCTATAAAATTGGCCCAAAAAATAAATGGATTTATAGATTCTAATTCAACAATATGTCAGGGTAAAGTATTAAATTCTGCAAAAAAAAAAGGTATTACTACAATTACTCTAACAGAAATCATTAATAAATCAGATGTTATTATTTTATGGGGTTTTAATGCAGTAGAATCTATTCCTCGATTATTAAGTAAGGTATTATTTTCAAGAGGTAAATTTAGATTAACAGGAAGAGAAATAAAAACTCTTATTATAATTGATACATATAAAAATGCTTCATTTAAAGTTTTAGGAACGAAGGATCTTGCTTTAATTGTTGAACCAGATAAAGATATAGATCTGATTAAAATATTGAAAAAAATATGTAAAAATAATATAAAATTACCAAATGAGGGTACCGCAGGGATAGATAAAGAGGATATAAAGAGATTTATTACTTATCTTTTAAATTCTGAAAATATAGTCATTTTTATTGGACAGGGATTATTAAAAATTCAAAAAGATGGTAATCCTCTAGAAAAATTATTAGACTTAATAGATATAATAAATAATAAGAATAAAAATGGTCGTATTTCTACAGTTATGATGGGCGGACATTATAATATGGCTGGTTTTGAACATATAGCACTGTCATATATAGGAAAAAACCAAAATATTCAATTTCAGAATAGAAAATTAATTCAAACAAAAATGAATATCATTTCTAAAATTAAAGAAAGAGATTTTGATCTTTCTATCATTGTAGGAACAGATGCCATTTCTCATTTCCCAAGTGAAATAAGTAAGATTTTGACATCAAGACCTATAATCTTAATTGACAATAGAAAATCTGGTACTTATTTTGTAGCAGATATTGTTTTACCTACTGCTATTACAGGTATTGAATCTGAGGGCCTAGCTTTTAGGTTTGATCATGTACCCATTAAATTAAAAAAAATAATGAATCCACCAAATGATATTCCTAATGATGAAGAATTATTAGATAAGATTATAAGTAAGTTAGATAAAAATAATGTGAATAGTGATTAGATATGGAAATGTTATTAAATATAGTTAGGATGATTGATTATGATCAAGCATTTGAATTTACAGAGAGCGAGATAGAATCTATCGGAGAGAAATTAGCTATTAGTTTTATTAATTCAAAAGATTTTAAAGAAATGTATTTAGTCCCAAGTTTAAATTTGCATTTATCTAATAAATATGGAGATATTATTGTTAAGTTTAAGCAAAATGAAAATCTTCCTAAGGGAATAATATTAATGCCTGTTTCAATATGGTCAAATCAATTAACTTATACAATAAATGGAGATATTATATATAAAAACATTAAAATACAAGTTGAAGGTACCCGAGATCAGATCACAAAATTTGATGATATAATTAAAAATTTGAAGATATAATATCTTAAAGGTGTAAAAAAAATGGAAAAACTTATTGTTAGGAATGGAAATGTATTTGATCCACTTAATAATATAAATGGAGAAAAAAAAGATATTTTAATTGAAAAAGGGAAAATTGTTGAAAAATTTACTTCTGAAAATAATATAAAAGAAATCAATGCAAATGGAAAAACTATTATCCCATCTGCCATTGATATTCATGCCCATATCGCCTCACAACAAGTTAATTGGATAAGACTTTTGGGTTCTAAAAATGAAGAATTTTTTACCTTATGGAAAGGTCTTACGCTAGATTATATTGCGAAAAGTTATATTACTAATGGTTATACTTTTGTAATAGAAGCAAATGTATATCCATCACTTTCTAAGCAAACTATATTCAATCTTATTAATTTGCCGGTTTTAGATAAAGGAATGTTATTAAATGTCAGTAATTTATGGGCTTTAGAATTCGAATTTGAAAAAAAGAAAATCGATGATATTTCATATTTTATATCAGATCTCTTGTTGAAATGTAAAGGATTTGGAATTAAAGTATATAATCCGTTTGAAGCAGAAGATTGGAATTTTAATAAATTAAGAGAGAACATTGATGAAAAGGGAAAATTATATAATTTTTCTGCCTTAGACATTTATGAAATTCTTACTAGATGTGCTGAAAAATTGAAGTTACCCCATTCAATTCACGCTCATATCGAGGGATATGAACAATTAGAGGGGAAAAAAAATATAGAACTAATTTTAGAGAAAATAAACAAAATTGAGTTAAATGGTAAAAATAACTCAAAATTAAATCGACAGCAAATTTTTCATTTAGCTCATGGTAATTCATATAATATTGATGGGGATAATAATAATTTAATAGATCTTCTAAATAGATCAAAAACAATAGACCTTGATTTAGGATTCATTACTTTTGATGATCTAAATCCAATAATTACTTCAGATAGACGCTTTATTAATAACCTAATGAATAATCATGATAATAATCCAAACAAAATAATTAAAAATGCAATTGAATTGGAAGGTGATACATTTGAAAGTTTCAGAAGATTTAGTAAATTAAATTATCTCCATTGCATATTATGGTCAAATTCAATTGAATTAGCTTTAAATATAAAAAATAAATGGCAAATTCAACTTTCTCTAAACTTTCCACATTATTCTCATGTCAATAAAATACCAGATATAGCCACTTGGTTATTAAGTAAAAATGCTAGACAAGATTTCATGAAAGAAATGAACAATGAATTTTTGGGCGATTCTCTATTATATAATAGTGATAAAATACTCGATTTTAAAGATTATGTCATCATTACAAGAGCTAGCCCTGCGAAATCCTTAGGTATATCACAATATAAAGGAAGTTTTTCAGAAGGAGCAGATGGAGATTTAAATATCTTAGATATTAATTTAGAAGAAATTGATATAGAAAAAAATTATGAGATATTAAAAAAAGCTCTTTATAATCTTAACTATGTAATAAAAAATGGTATAATAATTAAAAAAAAAGAAGATATTGATCTTAATAATGATGGTTTGATTTATTGGACAGAAGGAGAAATAGTAAATGAGGATAAAGAGAATTTTTTAATAAAGAAAATCGAATTCTATCAAAAATATTATTCTTCATTTTATGATAGTATGGAAAATTCAATAGCTCCTAAACTTTTGCGAAAGATAGAATAATTTAAAATAAAAGTAAAACTCAAGAGTAATCTCTAATTATTTATATTACTTTATAAATATGAATTTTCTTTTATTGACTTATAATAGATTCCTTAGATTGTTCTAAAGAATTTTTAGCCCTTGCTTTTGCCTTTAAAATTTTTTCAGAAGTTGGCTCATACTTAAGCGCCTCATCATAACAAAAAATAGCTACATCATATTTTTCAATGTATTCAAAAGCAAGTCCTTTCTTAAATAATAAATCAACATCATCTGGACTATTTTCTAATATATAATCATATTCCTTTATCTGTTTTTTATAATATTCATATAACAATATAGCCAATCCCTTAGTAAATCGGATATCGTAATCATCAGGTTCTAAATCAACAGCTTTTTTAAAACTTTTAATTGATTCTTTATATTTATTAAGAAGGTTTAATGTCTTACCTCTCATATACCACGCTTCTGTTGAATTAGGATTCAGTTTTATCACTTCATTAAAACATTTTAATGCTTCAAAAAAATTTTCTAATTTATATTCTATATAACCCATATTAAAATATTCATCTATTAATTCGTCCTTATCATTATCATCGGGTTTTTTATTTTTCATCTCTATCACTTAAATATAGAATAAAAATTAAATAATATATAGTTTTTTTATTGAAATACATTTATATAGATAAAATATAAGAAATAAGAACACTAATTTTATTTTTTTCTATGAGATGTAATACTTTGAGTGTATTTTTTATTCCATTCTCTTAATGCTAATCTAGAAAAACGACAACTATGAATTTACACTAATTTTATTTTTTTCTATGAGATGTAATACTTTGAGTGTATTTTTTATTC
>CAZGJX010000052.1:0-1531 GCA_964525635.1 uncultured archaeon | reverse complement strand
CATTCTCTTAATGCTAACATAATATTCAATAATTTATTTTGAAAATTAATAGGATTAGAGAATTCAAAAAAATAGTGAAAAAGGGTAAGTTTAGAAAATAGTTTTGATTTACCATATCTTGGGAGCCATCTTTTTTTTGAGATATTAACTAATAGATCTGATCCTAATTTATTAATTTTCAAACATAAACGATTTGTTTTGAGATATATGTATAATTTTTTATATTTTCGATTCTTTTTGGAAGAACTGTACTTAAAATCAAGTCTTATATATTTCCTTTTTTTTATTTTTATATAAATCTTATCTCTATATGAACCCCACGCGACTGGAAATATAACTCCAAAGGTAATAAAAATAAGAAGAAATAAGAAAATTAAAAATAATTCAGAACCGAAAATAGATGATAAGTAAATATTAAAAATTAGAATAATAATGTAAAAAGTTAAATTGATATATATGAATAGATTTATACTTTTATCTTTTTTTTTTATTTTAAATCCTAGATTAGCAACTTCTTGTTCTAAATATAGAACTAATATATTAGTGTGTTTATAGAATACTCTCTTTAAAATAATAAACAAAATATATGCTAAAAATATAACAATACACCAGAAAATTGTAAAAGATAATAAAATTGATAAACTAGTTATGTCAAAATCTGTAAATAAATTAAAAATATATCTAGCTTCCTCTGGTGCAGCTGCTCCTATTCGAGGTAACAAAATCGGAAAAAAATAAAAACCAAACAATAGAAATATAACTAAAGAAATAAGAACAAAACTTCTAGCTAAAATTTTCATAAAAAAATCAGATCTAATTCTATCTATAGAATTACTTTCAGAAGAATCATTTTCAAAATTTAATGGTATATTCTTTTTATTTTCCTTCATTTATCATATCTTTTCCATTTTATAGCTTTTTTTTTCTTTTCTTCAGGAGAAATCCAATATTTTTTAACAATATCTTTAAATAAAGATAATTCCGGATTATCTTTTTCATTTAATTTAATAATATGAAATTTTGGAGATTTTTTTATAATTTTTATATAATTTTGTTTCTCTAAATAATCAAAAGCATTATATAATTTCTCTCTTCTATCAATATTAAGACATCTTTGTATATCGGCTTTATTTATAAAATTTTTCGATTCATCTAATTTTGCTAAACTCATTAAAATTTGCCCCCCACGTAGAGAAGTTATATTAGTTAATCCATCAAATATTTTATTTATTGATTTTATAATTTTATCTAAATCGGTAAGAAATTCTACTTTTTCTGATGGTTTGAGTGTTAATGTATTATCTATATCATCTATTTTATATTTATTAATCAAATCTCTGAATCGAAATGTCATATTATATACATTATATGACATAATATTTTAAATAGTAATACTAATAATCGTAAAAAATCTCTGTATTAAATATATATTAGACAGGTTTATTGTCTAATAAAACAATTTCTTAGACTTATTTAAATTAAATATCAATTTTATTTTATAAAATTATTTTAATAATGATGAGCAAATTTA
>CAZGJX010000051.1:0-27804 GCA_964525635.1 uncultured archaeon | reverse complement strand
TGAATGATTTTTAATTTTAGATTCACTACCTAAATTCTAAAATACCCTCAATTAAATAATAATTCTTTTAAATAATATTAATAATTAAAATTTTTTACATATTTTTATTTATATTTATTAATTAGTTTTTAAAAAAAAAATAGTAAAAAATGCGAATTTTAATAGAATTAAGCCATCCTGCTCATTTTCATTTCTTTAAAAACGCTATTTTAGAATTAAAAAAGGAAAATGAAGTATTAGTTATTGTGAAAGATAAAGATATAATTAAAGAGCTAGTAGTTGAATCACATTTCAAAAATATATTTTATTTGGATAAAACAGAAAGAACTATTGAAAAATTATTTAGTTTATTTTATTCTACTAAGAAAGTTCTAAAATTAGCATTAAAATTTAAACCAGACATTTTTATAGGATGGAATTCAATATATTCTGCATTTGTGTCAAGAATTTTAAAAAAACCTTTTATTTTATTTGAAGATAATGAAAAACCATGGAATCAATTAATTCTTAGGATTCCATTTGCAACAAAAATATTTACAAATCATACATATTCTCATAATTTTGGAAGAAAACATTATAGATATGATTCATATGAACCAATAGCATATTTACATCCTAAATATTTTAAAATTAATAATAATATTACAAAAAAATATAATCTAAACGATAAGAATAATCTGATAATACTTCGTCTTATCTCATGGTCAGCTACTCATGATTTTTTTCATAAAAGTATTTTTCAGAGAAACAACGATTTAAAAGATTTTATTAACCAATTGAGAAAATATGGGGATATCTTATTTTCCAGAGAAGGATTTAAGCCGTGTCTAATTACAAGTAAAGGTAAAATTAATATTTCTTCCAGTGATTTTCATCATTTTTTAAATATAGCAGATTTGTTTATTGGGGAGGGAGGTACCTCTGCTGAAGAAGCTGTGTTATTAGGAACTCCTGTTATTTATATTTCTACATTATTAACATCATATTTGATAGAATTACATAAAAAATATAGAATGGTATATTTTTCCACTAATATTGAAAATTTACTTGAAAAAGTAAAAAAAATATTTAGTATACCTAATAGAAGAGAAATCTATAATGCTAGAAAACATAGAATATTAAATGAAAAAATTGATTTAACAGAATTTATCATTAAAACAATTACAAATATTAAAAATTAACACTTTATACCTATAATTATTTAATTAAATCTGATTTTTCAAGAGAAATTAATATGAGTAAAATAATATATCAATTAATATTTGCTGATGTTATTTTTACGATTTTGAGTTTATTAACCCATTTATTTCTTACAAATTATATTGATGTTGCTTTATATGGAATATTTAATTTATTAACAACAGGATTTAGTGCTTTATCAACATTTTTAGCTTATGGATATTCATGTAACATTTCTATGAGAATTGCTCAACAAAAACAAAAAATTAAAGAATCAATTGATAATGAAGATGTTAAAATAGCATTATCTCCAATTATTTTATTATTTATTATTTCTCTTATTATTTCTAGTTGTATAAGTATCATATATTTTATGTTTTTTAATATAGGAACAATAAGTTCTATTTATGAAATTCTTTTATTTATATTAGTAATTTGTATTATTTCTGTTCATATAATGTTTTCTGCAATTGCTAATGGATCTTTTAATTTTAAAATATTAGCAATATCAAGGATTTTAGCGGGTATATTTAAAATTGTGTTCATATTTTATTTTATTTCAATTTCAATTTCTATTTCCAATTTTCTAATACCTTTTATTTTATTCCATTTAATAAGTATTTTCTATATAATATATAAATTAAGATATAGAATCAAAAAGACACCTTTAATAATAGAATTTAAATATTATTTTAAAAGCTTACCAATTTCAATCTCTGCAATTATCTCTTTTTCTTTATCTAATTTATATATATATGCTGTAAAATTTGTTTACATTGATAATACTGTTGTTGGCTTTTATGCTTTGGGAATATTTTTAGGAAATTTTCCACGATTTTTCTTAAAATCATTGAATGAATATTTAATTCCAATTTCAAGAATAGAATATTTAAAAGAAAAAAGTGATTCTATAAATATAATTAATATCTATTCAATATTATTTCAATTCTTATTCTTTATTGCCATATTTGGGGTAATTTTTTCAGATTTATTTATATTAATATTATTTCCAGAGGATTATCTTAAAGCTAGTCTGATAATTATATTACTTATTTTATCTGGATGTTTATTTATGATTTTAGAATTATTGAATACTTTAATTATAACATCTAATAAAAGTTATTATGCTACTTTAATATATCTTTTTACCCTATTTCTCTTTTTTAGCTTATTATTTATATATTATCCAATAGATCTAATAGAAGGTATAGCATTAATTCTTATTTTTTCATTATTGATAAGTATTATTATCTTAAGTATAATATGCTTAATTAGAAATAGATTTATGCTGAATGTATACAAAAAGATTTTTCCAACATTAATTATATCCATAATTATTATATTTATTAGATTTAATTTTATAAGTCTTTATGGAACCGACGTTTTTTTAATATTTTTCATTTATTCCATTTTTTTTACAGCATATAATTTTAATTATCTGAAAAAAGAAATTCGAAGATTAAAAAATAAATTCAGCAAAAAATAATAATTTCAAGATATAAGAAAATTAATATAATTAATTGGTTTTATTTAAATTCTATATTAAATGCTTCATTATTTATAATTAATTTAAATATTCATTTTAAAATAATTCATGATTATGAAAGAACCAATTATTATAATAGGAATGCATCGTTCAGGAACAAGTCTATTATCACGTATCCTAGAAAAAATGAATGTTTTTATGGGGCATGATTTGGAAGAGAATCATGAATCAAAATTTTTTATAAAAACGAATAATAAATTATTATATAAATCAGGGGCAACATCTAAAAATCCTAATAATCTAAAAATTCATTTAGATGATAGAAATAATTTCAATCTTTCCTTAAAGATGGTAAAAAAAAGGTTATCCTCAAGTAAATCATATATCTATCTTGGTAAAGATTTATTTAATCAATATAAAAGTATTTTTAATTTAGAAATACCATGGGGTTGGAAGGATCCTAGAAATACCTACTCCATATCAATATGGTTAGAAATTTTCCCAAAAGCAAAAATAATCCATATATATAGAAATGGAATTGATGTGGCAAATAGTCTATTAAATAAATCTAATTATTGGAAAAATAATACTCTACTAAATATAATAAGAAAACCATTTTTATTTTCCTTGAGAGGCGTTCTTATTCAATTTAGTAAACGCTATCGCCCTCGGAACTTAGATGACGCTTTTAAAATATGGGTTCAATATATCAATCAAGCTAAAGAGATGATAGAAAAATATAAAAAAAACACACTTGAAATTAAATATGAAGATCTTTTACAAAATCCATCAATATATATTAAAAAATTAGCTGAATTTTGTAATCTAAAAGTTGATCAAAATAAAATAATTCAAATCATTAAGATAATAAATCCATCAAGAAAATTTATCTATAAAAATAATATTCAACTTAAAAAATATTATTTTAAAAAGTCAGAGATATTAAGAAAATTTGGATATTAAAAGTTTTAAATTATCTAAGATTTACTAATAATAAATAAAATCCTAAAGCTTTCTCAGATATATTATGAAAAACGGTAATAATCAGACATATAAATCTAATTTTTTAATTTTTATACTTTATACAATTCATATTATATCGATTCTAATACTCAGTATTCTATCTATATTTTTCTATAATTCTATTATATCTATAATAATTTTCTTTTTTCTATATATTAGCATTTTATTATTTCTCAAGGTGTATAGCGTTTTATTAAAACCTGATTTATTATATATTTTATTAGTTAGTTTGCTTCTCTCTTTAGGAAGTATTATTTTTATTGGATTAATAGTTGATTTTTTTTATAAAGAACTAAATTTTCAAATTATTCAACTTTTAATAGGTATTGAAGCTTTAATAATAAATTTTATAATAATAATTAAAATTAAAATTTTTTACTTAGAAGATTTAACCAATATTATTTTTCAAAGTAATTCACATTTATTAAAAAAAGGAAAAGAAGAATCACAAAAATACTATATTAAATATAGATATATTCCACCTCCGATTATATTATGGATTTTATCATCATTTAGTTTATTTTCATGGTTTTTAGTAATAACTTATGATACTCCAATCACTCCTAGTAATTTAGGATTCCTTGATATACTCCCCCCTTATTACTATATTGGATTAATATTATTAATTTTATCTATTGTAATATCACTTAAATATCCATCAAACAAGTATCAACAATATTTTCTAATTATTTTATTAATTTTATATACACAAATATTATCTCCAATTATTATTGGGGAACCAAGAATTCAGTCAGGTGCTAAAGTCTTTTCATTTGTTGAATATGTTATTCAAAACAAAGAACTAAATTCAAATGTATGTTTTTATCATACTTGGCCAGGTTTTTTTTTGGTTTTTTCCTTCTTTTTATTTAGTATAGATAATATATTCAAACTTAATTTTTTAATATTCTATCCTATTATTTATCGATTTATTTTAAGTATTATTCTAATTAAGCTTTCTCATGTTATATTAGAAAATCTCTATCCAAATAATGAAATAAATAAAGAAAAAAAATACAAAATTACATTTCTTTTTATAATATTTTTCAATTTTGCAGATTTTATCTCTCAAGATTATTATGCCCCTCAAAGTTTTGGTTTTTTATTTTTTTTAGTTATTTTAATAATATTACTAAAATACAATTTTATAGAAAAAAAAAAATATAAGAAAGATTTCTTAATTTTAATTATATTATTAATTATTTTATACCAAATACATCTATTAACATTTTTATTTTCTGTTTGTATCTCTTTTCTCTGGATAATATACCAATTCTTAATTTATAGAAAGAAAAAAAATTTTGATAAGAATCAAAAGAGTTCAAATCATAGAAAAATTGTTTATTTTTTTATATTAATTATCGTTATTTCCATTTTATTTTATATATTTGTACAATCTAAATGGTTCCAGAGAAATTTCCCTAATATAATAGATAGGATAACAAACATGAATTTTAATTCCTTAATAGAGTTATTAGGTATTATAAGAGGTACTACTGAGAGATTAATAACAATCTCTTTCAGATTAATCCTCACATCTCTAATATTATTCTTTGCAATAATACCATTATTTATATTTTTCGTTAAAAATCTTAAAAAATCAAAATTAAAACACTTATTTTATACAAAATGGTTTATGTTAGCTTTTTTTTTTATAATTACAATTTCCTTTTTTACAATTTTTTTCATCCAATTTTACAGTGATGAATTTTTACAAAGAATGTATTTGTTTATTTTACCAATATTTTGTATCATTATTTCTGTTGATATAGGAAAGAAAATAATTAAAAAAAAAAATAAATTAGCCTTATATTTTTTGGGTTTTTTAATCTTATCTGTTTTATTTTTACCGGCAAAATTTGGAAATGAAAAATTTAATATAATATACCCAGGAGAAGTGGAAGCTGCTCAATATATTAATCAAAATTATCCCGGTTATAATATTTTAGCTTATTCTAAGACACCATGTCAAATATATTGTTATAATTGTCTTAGATATTATGAGTTAAAATCAGATAATCAAATAAAAGAGGAATTTGTTATTTGGGATGAATCAAATAGCCACTATATTTTAATAGGTGATTATGATTTACATCAATTTAATGAAACTCATTTAATTTATTTATCTGTATCATATAAATATAGATCAGAACTATTTCAACTCACTGGTGAAATTAACTATTACACCATATTAGAAAATATAATGAATTCATCCAATTATTCATCAATATATTCAAATGATGATGTATTGGTTTATATTTTTATTAAATCATAAAATAAGTTTTTTGAAATAAAAAACTTTATAATTTATATTTATAAGAATTGAAATCTGTTATAAAATTATAGGATTCGGATTTCTACTAATAAAAAAAAAAAGAAAATATTTTAATAATATTTTTCCCTTGGCAATGCAGCACTTATTAAACCTAGTGCTCCTCCAGCAATTAATAGATATATTCCAATACCCGAACCATCACCTAAATCAATAAATATTGGAAATGAGTCTAAATCAGCATTCATACTCGAATTTGCAATAAATCTTGCTGCACCCGGAAAATTACCGGATAAACCATTAATTAAAAGCACTAGACCGATAGCTAGAGGAAAAAGAGCTCCAAAAAAGACTGCTATTCTACTTTTGTATCCTAATAAAATTAGTATAAATGAAAATACAAAAATTAACATAACAACAAATAATCCAATAGCAAACCAGTCTTCAAGCCCAAAAATAGTACCAAGATTTTCAAAATCTCCAAAAAGGTCCGGAACATTCATTAAAAAACCAAGACCAGAAGAAGGAGTACTACCAGGGAGTAATACATCTACCAATGCAAATATAAAAATCCCAAGAATAGTTAATATTGCTGCGATAACTGCTAAAAATTTTCCAGCTTGCATATTTAATACACTGAATTAATTTTTTTTTTAATTTATATTTTTCTTTCTTTCTATTAAAGAATTTCTTAATTTTCCAATTTATCTTTAAAATAAACTGATATGTAATTATTAAAAAAAAATTAAATTTAAAACTATTGAAATTATATAAATAAAAAGTTTATTAATATATTATAAAATATTTGAAAAATGTAGTTTAGCTATTTTTGCTAATGTTTCTTTAGGAATTTCTTTAGGATTTGCTTTCTTTAAATTTAAATTGAGTGTATTATTTAAATAAGCTATTTTTTTTTCAAAATAATATTTAGCAAGGATACTTGCTGTAGCAACAGGTATTTCTGATTCTCCCTTTGTTTTTTGAATAATTTTAATGTTAAAATTTTTAATATCTCTTAGACGGTAATTTGTTTTTTTTTGATCAAATTTATCTATAATAATTTTGACAGTTGAATTGTCCTTATCAATTTTTTTTAAAATATCTTTAATTACTACTGAATGCCCCCAAGCAAGTAAGTCATTTAAATTTTTATATTCATTTTTAAATTGTGAATATAATTTATTATATTTTTCTGGCATTAGGATAAGTTTATGAAAAATAAGATCATTTCTATCTAATAATTTCTCCGCAACTATATTTATTGTAGATAATTTCATATTTTTACTATCTTGTACTCCAATCAATTTGAAATCATTCACTTGAATTGATTTCATTGCAACAGCTACAATAACGAGTGGACCATACCATTCTCCTTTTCCCGTTTCGTCAGATCCAATTAAATAATCAAAATTTTCATTTTGAATAAGAATCTGTTGTAATAGTGTGTTAGTCTCTTCTGAATCGTTATAAACTAGTTTAAATGAATTATAAAGAATTAACTTTATACTTTTATCATCAATTCTCAGTAATTCATATTTGGATTTAGGTTGAATTTGATTAAATCCTCTTTCAAATATCTTTTTTTTTAGAAGTTTAATCTCATCTTCCTTCAATTGAATTGATTTCATTTAATTTCATTTAGAAAAGTTTTTAATGCAATTTATAATTCAAATTTCTTAATATTAATTAATTTCTAAATTGAAATTTAAGTTTATATGTTTATTATAATTTATACATATCTAAAAATCATTCTCTTGGAAAAAGAAAATAAATAATGAATTTACCTCCAAATTTTAAAATTCTTCTAAAAAAAGAAGATATTGAAGAAAAAATCAAATTAATTGCAAATGAAATCAATTATGACTATCAAGGAAAAATACCAATTTTAATCTGTGTTTTAAAAGGGGCTTTCATCTTTATGTCTAATTTAATTCACCATCTAACTATTGATATTGAAGTTGATTTTATTGAACTTTCAAGTTATGGGAACATTACAAAAAGTTCTGGAAAGATAAAAATTCTAAAATGGTTAAGTTTGAATATTAAAGATAAGGATATAATAATCATAGAAGATATTATTGACACAGGGATTACTATTCATTATTTAATAAAATCTTTAAAAAAAGAAAATCCATCATCTATAAAGATTTGCTCATTGACTAGTAAACAATCGAGACGTATAAAAGAAATAAAAATAGATTATCTTGGATTTGAGATTACAAATAGATTTATTGTCGGGTATGGATTAGATTATCAAGAGAAATACAGGAATTTATCCGAGATTTATTATATAAAATAAGATAAATATTAATTCATTGATGAATATTAAAATATGGTTAATTTCCATGAATGAATATTTTATTTTATATTCAGAAAAAAGAATAACAATTAACTTGTCTTTTTTTTATAAAATTTGATTTTTAGTGTAAATTCATAGTTGTCATTTTTCTATACAAATCTGGACACTTAATAAATGGTTCTGTTATAATTATCATATATTCTTTTATTATCAACTTGTTTTCTTAATGAATTATGTATTCTATTGGAATTGCTGCTTCAATTTTAGGTGTATGTATAAAAACAATAAGAAGATGGGAATTAAAAAAGAAGATATGCTGTGTGAGAACGCTTGGAGGTCATCGAAGGATTTCTATGGATGAAATAAGAAGGCTCTTACTGAGACATAGAAAAACCCCTTCTATTGAATTAGAGTCTCCAAACTTAAAATGTGCAATCTATGCTAGGGTTTCAAGCCATAAACAATCAAAAAGAGGGGGCTTAGATCGGCAAATTGAAGCTTTAAAGCGCTATGCTCTGGTGAATCATCTTTGTATCATTAAGGTCTACAAGGATATTGGTTCAGGATTAAATACAACAAGAAAAGGATTATGGAAACTCATCAGAGACGGTAAAAAGCATGATTTTTCAATTGTATTACTGAATTTTAAAGATAGACTTACTCGATTTGGATATATGTATTTAAAAAGTTATTTATTAGAATTTAATATCTCCCTTCTCTGTATTAATAAGTTAGACGATAAAAGTCCCGAGAGCGAATTAATTGAGGATCTTGTAGCAATCATTCACTCTTTTAGCGGAAAGCTCTACCGGATGAGACGTACTGAACAAGGAAAAAATTAGAAAATCAATTCTCTCTGCATCATTAAATATATTTGTCTCATTTCTGGTTTTATCTCCTTATGTATAATACATTATGTCAGCAATAACCATTACTCGGACATTTGCACTCCTTCCTCAAAAACGCCCTTATCAATCCTATAAAGAAATGACCAATCTTCTTGTAAAAGAACGAGCATTGAAAAATAGGTATACAGCGTTAATGATTGCTGATATAAAAGAAAATTCATATCATTCTTACAAATCATCATCAATAAGCAGATTTCGCCAAGCGGTGTATGATCGTCTTAATTTTAGTCAAGTTCTCTCTTCTCAATTTCAGAAATTAAAGCTAAAAGAACGAGCAAAACAATGTGCTTTTTATGATGCTTATTTATCTGTAAGGGAATGGATAAAGCGAGTTGAAAATCTTAAGCGAATTATTGGTTATTTAACAGACATAATTAGGAAGGATAGAGCATTTACTCTTTCTTTTCTTAGAGGTAAGCGATTTCGCTCAGAAACATTAAAAGAAATAAAAAAATTACTGAGAAATGATTGTTTTGGAAAAAGACAGGATTTAAGTAATGATTTTCTCAATAATTACATACTACAAGTGAGGAATCTCTTTCTCTCGTGCAATGATTTTGGGATGGAATCTCTCTATTCAGAGTATAGCGGCTCAAACGCCCTACAAGCAAAAATGAGAGAAAGCGTTCAAAATCTACATCTTACGGATGATCTGATTGGGCAAATTTCAACTGGCTTTCATAGAACAAAGAAAGGCAATAGAATTTCAGTTCTTCCTTCTGATCTTACGGACTACATGGTAGATTGCTATATACGACAACTTCAATGGATAACCACCAGAAAAGCTCAGCAAATACTTTCATTGAAAAAGAAAATAAAACAGGAACAAGAGAAAAAGAAGAAAACTAAACTTTCCTCTTTTCACCTAAGTTTAGACAAAATAAGTACTTCTCTCTCACTCTTAATTGGAGAGACTACATTCTCTTCACAACATGAATTTAAAAAGAAGCAAGCTCTGATTTTAAAGCCATTTCAAAAAGAACTTAAGAAGAGAGTTAAATCATTTGAAATAGATCTCCTTATACAAAAGAGTTTTGAAAGTGAGCTGTTGGATATAAAACAACATCACAACCAATATGTGCTTAGAAGGTTATTTAAGCCTCATTTTCCTAAAATTCCAATAGATGGGATGCATTATGATGCTTTTATCACCTATTTTACCACTAAGCTTCAATACAAGATTCGAGAACTCTTAAAAGAGGAGGTAATTTCTGAGCAGATTATTTCTTTAATGAATAGCCGCCTCCAAACGTTGAAAGAAAATATACTATCTATTATAGCAATACCCCATCATAAAATGCTATCACTTTCAGTTATCAATCGAGATGTATATAAGGAATATTTTGGAAATAAAGAACAAAAGAAGGATTTTTTAATTAAATTAGGTCTATTAGCTCATCAATTTAAGACATTTAAAATAAAAGATGAGAAAGGGAGAATTAAGCAACTTCTCCATAATCACTTTATCCCTGCTCTTCCAAGAATATCGTTAAAAAACCGTAAATTGCTTTTACACCTTCCTTTTCAAACACACAAAAAAGATTGTTCGAAACCATCTCTGATTGCTCAAAATTGCGCACTTGAGATGGGAATAGATTTAGGATTAAAGCATTTAGCGGTTTTAAGTATATGGAATAAAGAGCAGAATAAAGAGATCGCACGATATTTTCTTGGTACAAAACAGCTCTTTGATATGAAATTCAATCATACAGAGGGTACGTTTAATTCTCTTACCATACCTCCTTCAGGGAGAACCCCCTCTAATATTAAAATAAAGCTTATACGCCTTCGTGAGCAAATAAAAGCGCTCCAAAAGAAGAAAAATAACTATGAACAGCGCCTATTACAAAATAATATTTCTAATTATCGTAAGAAACTAAATTGGAATAAAATCAGAAGAACCCTTTCCCTCTGTTGGGAACGCCTCCATCGCCTCCATTACCACGTAGTTCACCTCCTAAGTCATGCGATACTTTCAATTGCAACCTACTATAATATCTCAACAATTAAGGTCGAAGATTTAAGATGGGCGTCTCATTCACGGAAAAAAGATGCTGGGAAGTATTTATCCTTCTGGCAGACTCATTGGTTTTATTCACAAATTCAAACAGCACTACAGCTTCAATGTCAATTACATTCCATACAGTTTCAGAAGGTGTCTGCTCGCAACACATCAAAAATATGCTCTTGTTGTGGAACCATTGGTATACGGGAGGGAAACCATTTTAAATGCTCCCATTGTGGATTTCGATTGGATTCTGACCTTAATGCTTCAAGAAATATCGTGAAGAGACAGAAGAACTATCATAAAATTCCACCACATATTGATATTCCCTATATGGGTTGTCAGGACCTTCAGTTACAGGTCAATAAAGAGGATGTCCATAAATGTCCAGATTTTTAGTAACTGTAATTTACCTATTTGAATAATTTAGAAAGTTCTAAAATTAGGCAAAAAAACCTTAATATCAATTTCTTGATTATCATATAATTAAAGAAATCTGATGATATCGGAATTAAGTTTTCTAAAATAAAAAATCTATTTTTATGTTATGTTACTTTTTTTAATTAGAAGAAGATATAATAGTACAAAATCTCATCAATTATATAGCTATAATTTTAGTATTTAAAGATGAAGAATTCTCTAACAATTAAAAACGGTCTGGTCTACGACCCTCTTAACGGAATAAATGGTGAAAAAAAAGATATATATATAAAAGAGGGATTGATATCAGAGAATCCAGATATTAATGCAAAAGTTATTGATGTGTCAGGTATGATAATATTCCCTGGTGGAGTAGATATTCATTCTCACATCGCAGGACCGAAAGTAAATAAAGGAAGAGCATTTCGACCTGAAGACCATTTTATAGATCCTGTTCTACGAACTAAGACCTCAAGATCAGGAGTAGGATATTCTGTACCTTCAACATGGGTGACTGGATATCGTTATGCCAAATTAGGTTATACAACTGTGGTTGAACCGGCTATGCCGTTATTGGAGGCTCGACATACACATGAAGAATTTTTAGCAATACCAATAATTGATAAAGCAGCTTTTCCATTGTTTGGAAACAATTGGTATGTAATGGAATTCATCAAGCAGAGAGACTGGAAAAAATTAGCAGGATATATAGCATGGATTTTAAAGGTTACAAAAGGATATGCTGTGAAGATTGTAAATCCTGGGGGAGTTGAAAATTGGGCATGGGGAAAAAATGTTGATAGTCTTGATGATCATGTTTTTCATTTTGAAGTAAGTCCAAGAGAAATTCTAGAAGGATTAGGAAAAGTAAATGAAATATTAAAATTACCTCATACTATTCATGTCCATGGAAATAATCTGGGACATCCAGGAAATTATGAATATTCTCTTGAAACTTTCAAAATAGCAGAAAAATTAACTGCCAAAAATGGAAGAGATAGTGTATTACATTTTACCCATTGTCAATTTAATGCATATGGAGGATCTAATTGGAGTAATTTCTGTTCTGAAGCACCTGAAATTGCAAAATATATAAATTCTCACGATCATATCACCATGGACATGGGTCAAGTTGTTTTCTCTAAAGCAGCAACCACAACCATGACTGCTGACGGTCCTTGGGAATTTGCACTCCATCATATAGGAGGTATGAGTAGCTGGGGTTCAAAACCAGGCGTTAAATGGATTAATGGTCAGGTAGAAAGTGAATCAGGTTCAGGAATTGTTCCATACTTTTTTGATCCTAAAGTTGGTGTTAATGCAATTCAATGGGCAATAGGTCTTGAATTAGCCCTATTGATTAAAAATCCATGGCAAATTTTTATGACAACTGACCATCCTAATGGAGGTCCTTTTATTTATTATCCAAAAATAATTAGATGGTTAATGGATAAAAAATCAAGAAATGATATGCTTGAAAATCAAGTTTCTAAGAAAGCTACTTCTCAAACAACTTTAGCAAATCTTGATCGTGAATTGACTCTAAGTGAAATCTGCATAATGACAAGAGCCGGTACTTCTAAATCTCTAGGAATGACAGATCGAGGACATTTTGGAATAGGTGCTATAGGAGATGTATCTATTTACAAACTTGATCCTAAACATTTAAATGGTCATATTATAGAAAAGGCATTTTCAAATTCAGTATATACAGTTAAAGACGGTCAAATTGTTGTTCATAATGGCAATATTGTAACAAGTCCAATAGGTGCCACTTTAGTATCAGAAGGACAGATAAAGGACGATCTTTATCAAATAACTATAGAAGAAATTAAAAAACATTGGAGAGATCATTACAGTATTAATTTTAATAATTATGAAATAGGAGAATATTATACACCAAAGTGTAAAATTATCAATGGAGTATAATTCTCTAATAACTTAACTAATTTTCAAGAAAAAAAAAGATTGATATTTTACAATTAAAAAGAATTTATTCTAAATTTATTTTTAAATATTGGGAGTTTTTTTTAATTATAATTATAAATTGATACTTTAAAAAAAAAAAAAATATATTTTAAATAAAATAATAATTTCTTGATAAAGTACAAAAATTTTTAAATGAATAGACTACCATTTGAAGAATAAATGAAACCAGATCATTTTAAAGATTATGATTCAGAGGAAATATATCAATTAATTCTAAATAATATCAATGAATTAATAGGGATTCTTGAACCAGATCATGATTTTAAATTTATATTTATTAATGAAAATGTCTATAAAAAAATACTTCAATTTACTAATGAAGATTTAATTGGTAAATCATTTCTAAAAATAGTTCATCGAGAATATAGAAATGATATAATTAAGATTCTGAAACAGAAAAAATCAATTTCTAATTTCCCAACTGAAATTATAATTATTGATAAAACAAATAAGGAAAAATGGTTTGAAATCAATATAAATCCATATTTAAACTCATCTAATGAGAAGAAGATTTTGATTAATCTTAAATCTATATCAAAACAAAAAAATTTAGAAAAGATATTAGATGAAAGTAAAGATTCACTTAAAGTTATCACTAAAAAGATTCCAGAAATTAAATTTTGGAAATTATTTAGTCCAGAAAGATTTGAAGAAGCATTATATAATTCTTATGAAATGCTTCAAATCGTTATTGAAAACATTCCTGAATATATTTTTTGGAAGGATAGAAATCTAAATTACCTTGGGTGTAATGATCACTATGCAAAATTAATTGGCGTTGAATTTCCAGAGAATATAATAGGCAAACAGGATAAAGATTTAATATCAAATAAAAATAAATTATTAAAACTTAATGAACATGAAAGATTAGTTATTCAATCAGGTAATATACAATCCAATGAATTTACGACATGGAAAATAAATGGAAAAGATTCTCTCTTAAAAATAAATAGAATACCATTATATGATTCAGAAAAGAATCCAGTAGGTCTTTTAGTTTCATATGATGATATAACTGAAATTAAGGAAAAAGAATATGAATTGCGTAGAGAACGTGATATATTAGAACGTATTATGGAAACTAGCCCAGTTGGAATAATTATATTAAATAAAAAAGGTATCATTACATTCATAAACAGTCGGGCAGAAAAGATATTTAATGTAAACAAAAGGGATATACTTCAAAAGAAGGTTAATGATCCTGCATGGAAAATTACTGATTTTAATGGAAATATTATTACTGAGGAAGAATTATTATTCTATAAGATAGATAAAATAAAAACACCAATCTTTGACATCCATTATATGATTGAATCTTTAAGGGGAGAAAAACTTATGTTATCTATCAATTCTGCTCCTTTATTTAATGATACAGGAGAATTTAATGGAATTATAGCAACAGTTGAAAATGTTACAGATAAACAGAAAGCAAAACAAGAACTAATGGAATCAGAGCAAAAATTTAGAACAATTTCTGAACATTCACTAGTAGGTATTTGTATCATCCAAAATGGAAAAATTAAATATATAAACAGTCAATTAGCAAATATTTTTGGTTTTGAACCTGAGGAACTGAAAGATTGGGATGAATATGAATATCTTAAGCTTATCCACCCAGATGACAAAGATTTTGTAACAGAAAAAATGAATAAATCCCAATTAGGAGAACAAATAGATAATCATTTCCAATTTAGGATAATTAAAGAATCCGGAAAGATCATTTGGCTTGATAACTTTTCTACTACAATAAATTATAAGGGAGAAAAAGCTAATTTATCGACAATTATTGATATAACTAGAAAAAAAATAGCAGAAATAAAACTTAAAGAATCAGGTGAAAAATATAGGAACTTATTTGAAAATTCTCCGAACATGATTGCTTTATTAGATTCAAATGGTTTATTTTTAACCGCCAATAATAAACTCCTAAGTTTCTTTAAAATCGAGGAAGAATTCTTAATTGGGAAGAATTTTAAATCCTTTGAAAATCTAATCCCTTATAATTTTAATGAGTTAACTAAAGAATTTGAAAATGTTTTAAAATATGATTTTTTTGAACCAACAGATATCAAAGTGATTATTAAGAAGAATAAGACAATTTGGATTAGTATACAAGCCAATTTAACTAAAATAGATGGTGAAAATCTAGTTCAAGTAATAATGCGTGATATAGATGATTTTAAAAAATCTGAAAAAATAGTACAATTGAATAAACTTCGATTAGAAACTCTCGCTATTTTAAATCAAATGAGAGATGTATCAGAAAGAGAATTAGGAGAATTTGCCATTAATAAAGCTGTAGAATTAACAAATAGTTATGGAGCTATATTGGTAATCCCAAGCATGAATAAAAATATGTTTTATTTTTCAGATAATTTGCAAATGATCCATTCAAATAAACTTAAATTTAATAAATGTGAAAAGAAGTTTTTAATAAATCTGTTAAATATCAAAGAACTGACAATTAAAAACAATATATATGATAGTATTTCTTTATTTGAAAAAGATCATTTAAAGAATTTTAAAATAAATAGATATATAACTATCCCTATTAAAGAGGGAAATAGAATTGTTGCCTCGACATGTGTAATTAATAAGGATTTAGAATATTCAGATTTAGATATTAATCAACTAACCTTATTAATGGATGGAGTTTGGAAGATTTTCCAAAGAAAGAGAGCAGAAAAAGCTTTAAAAATAAGTGAAAAACGATATCGTTCATTACTTAATTCCTCCTCGGTTGGTATTCTAGAAATACATCTAAAAGATGATGATATTACTTATATAAACCCAAGCTTGTTAAATATGTTGGGTTATCGAAAGGAGCAAATTAATAAGGAATTCATGTTAAAAATAATCCATCCTGAAGATATTAATCAAATATTTAATTCTTCTGAAGAGAAAGAATTAGAATTTAGAATTTATGATGAAACTGGGAAAACTAAATGGTTAGCGGGAAAAAGAACAAATCAATTTGATGAAATTGGAGATTTAATAAGCTTTAGATTATGGTTAGATGATGTGACCGAAAAAAAAATATATGAGAGATTAATAACAGAATTAAATATTAATTTTCTAAATTTTACTGCTGATATCCAAGGGAACATTCAATTATTGCTAACAACTTGCGTTAATTTCTTAGATGGAACCTTAGCGGTACATATACATAAATTCGAAGAGGAAAAGAAATTTAAAATTCTTACAAATGATAATAGAACCTTTTATTATTATGATTTTGAAAAATATGATAGGGACCTTTTTGTTTTTGAATTTTTTAAAGGTGAACATGATTTTCCTCAAACAATTTTAGATATTGATCAAACTAGATATGCAAAAACAGATCCTCTTCTTTTAAATTATAATATTAAAGGTGGTTATGGAAAATTAATAAAATCTCGAAATGAATTTAATGATGCTATTTGTGTTTTCTTTAATCATAATCCCGTGATTTCTCATGAACATCAGTTAATCTTATTTTTAATATCAGACGCGATAGCAATTGAACAAAGTAGATGGAAGGTAAAACAAAACTTGGAGGATCAAAATAAAATGCTCAATGAAATGAATAAATTAAAAGTGGAATTATTTTCCCGAACCTCTCATGAATTAAAAACGCCTCTTATCTCAATAAAAGGATTCACAGAACTTCTATTAAAACTTCATAAATCAAAACTAGACTCTGATATGATATCCATTGTTGAAGAGATAATGGATGGTGCTAAACGTCTCGAAAAAATAATAAATATGTTATTACAAAGCTCGAAATTGGATCAAAACCTTTTAATATTAAATAAGAAATTAGATGACTTAGTTTTTTTAATTAGGTTTTGTGTAAATGAACTACAAAGTCTAGCCAATTTAAGAAATCAAAAAATAAATTTGAATATACATGACAAATTAATAATCAAGTTTGATAAAGAAAGAATGTATGAAGTGATTTCTAATCTTCTCGTAAATGCAATCAAATATACTCCTCCAAATGGTGAAATTGATATTAATTCAGAAATAAGAGATAATTCTTTTGTTATATCAATAACAGATACGGGTGTTGGACTAACTGAAAATGAAATGGAACAATTATTTAAGCAATTTGGTAAAATAGAGCGATATGGCCATGGATGGGATTTGGGAATTGAAGGTACAGGCTTAGGATTATATATATCAAAAAAGATTATAGATCTTCATGGAGGAAATATTTGGGCAACCTCTAAAGGTAGAAATAAAGGAAGTACATTCAGTTTTTCTTTACCATTTTCTTCTTAATTCATTATTCATATTATTATTGATTATAAAGGAAATTCTAGGTGAATATAATAAGAACCTTAACTCTACATTAGAAAGATAAACATGAAAAGACTGAGGATTTTTAAATGAATTTATTTCAAAAGAAATATAGAAGTCTCTAAGACAATTCCCTGAGTTATTAAATGAAAGAATTTGGAATTTTAAACATGATAAAATTAATAGATTTATAATAATTCAAGAATAAAAGCTAATAAATCAGGTCTATACTTGTATATCTAAAATATTTTTTTCAAAAAAATATGATAGTCCATAAAAAAATATCAAAAATAGAATCTTTTGAAGAAATTCAAATATATACAGAATGGAATTAATATTCCAATCAAAAAATTTAAAAAATATATTTACAATACATTTAAGGATTATAAAGTTAAAGCTATATTTCTAAAATAACAGGAAGATACGGAGTTAATTGATCAAAAGACTGAAAATGTTAAAGGGATAACAATAATATTTAATGAAGATAATAATACTCTTTTTTTTGGATTTTTTAGAATTTTTAATCATAATACTGATATTATAACTGAATTAATAAGAGTATTAATTCATTATGCTCGGGAAATTAGTTTTAAATATGTTAAAGGCCCTATTAACATTCCATCACTTATATTTGGATATTGATTTATGGAAAAGGGAGGAAATAAACAATTACATTTAAGAAATCTTGTAAATCCTCCAATATATTCAGAGATATTTATTGAAAATGGATTTTATATAAAACATATTATAGATCATTATTCTGTTCAATTTAGATATATAGATCTTGATAATTATAAATTTAATTTCACCCTATATGAATATATAAATCCAGAAAAATGTGAATTAACTAAATATGTCAAAGATGTTATTAAACTTCATATAATATACTTGAATATGATCAAATTACTCCTAATCTTGAAAAAGTTGCTAGACAAGTCTATAGATATATTCTTGATAATTATAATAATTTTTTTGGATGGAAAGTAAAACATAGACCTTCCAATAAAATTATAGGATGTGGTTATATTATTAATTATCCATTCTCAAAGAAAATTAAAAGTTTTGAACAATTCATTGTAGATAAAAAATATCAAGGTAGAGGTTTAGCATTGTTTATGGGAACCAAAACTATGAAAAAGATATTAGATCAAGAAAAAGAAGCAGATGTAAAAGGGATTATGTCTTTTGACACAAATAATGAGAAGATTATCAATATTAGTAAAAAATATTTCAATGCAGTAGGAGAAAGAACACATTTTATATTTGAGTATAAATTATAAATATCCCTTTTTATATCTTTCAAAATAAGAAGGATGAATCTAATTCCAAGAATATAGTCATTTAAAAAAAAAATAAAGTGAGGTTTTTTTTTACTATTTAAGATTATTTATTTGGATTTCCATTATTTTATTTTGGTAAGAAGATATTTTAAATAATTCTTTTGTGTCTGAAATAAGATTAGTCTCTATTTCAAGATCAATTGGTTCTTTAGAATAATTGAATAAAATAACATCATAGAATGAATTTGATTTTTTATTAAATTGAAGCCATGGGAGATAACCTCTTGGTATAAATTCTGCTTTATAGAATATTTTCTGATGTTTTGGAGAATAAGCAGATACATAACATTCAACATATCGTATACTTTTATCTTCCATAGTCATTCTTAATCTCCTTAGAAAAACTACCAACTCTTCTAAATCATCAACATGATAATTTATATTCTCTATGTTGTTGCTATATGAATTATATTGATATTGAAAATAAGAATCAGTATTTTTAATACGTATCGTTGTAATACTATCATTATATTTATCGAGTAAAGTTTTAACAATAATTTCTTCCTTTATTCTAAGTATTTTTTCTTTATTTAATTTTAAAATAGGATTTTTGATAACAGGTCTTCCTAAATTATATCTTTTATTGGTATAATTATAACAATCTAAGACTGGTTTTATTATCTTAATTCTTTTTCGAGTTTTGTATTTTAGAAATACAGATTTATCATGAATTATAGTAAAAAATTCTGATTCTATTTGATTATTAAAAATATCTTTATTTTGCATAAATGCTATTGGCTTTAATCCAAAAAATCTTTTTTCTTTCTCATATATTTTAGAATTTGGACGCAATTCACTTGTCCAGACTAGAATCTGACTTTTAAATTGTTTTAAAAAATAAACTAAACTACTTAAGTATATTTTTTTGTTATCACATTTTCCTTGATAACGTTTTTTGATAGCAAATCCAAATATATACCCTCTTTTATTTTTAAAATCCAATTTTGCACCGACACATCCAAATATTTTTTCTTCTTGAGTTTTAAATATAAGATATATATATTCTCGATTTCTAATCATATGTTGTATCTCATCTATATTTTCAATTATTTTGAATGGATGAGCGCCATTATATGCATTCATAAAGTTATTGCAAATATTATTAGCATGCTTTATTTTTGCTAATTGTAAAATAGATAATATATTATGAGAACGATTTTTTAATCCAATATCAAAATTAAGTAATATCCCCTTTTTTATATCTAATGAGAATAATATATCATATTTTTGTAAAAAATCCTCTATAGTAAAAAAATGCTTTTTTGTTAACTTATCAGATAACATATTATATTACTCTGTTTTAGCATATATTAATCAATTGATAAAGCCTTATAGGAATTTTAAATTTTTAAAAAAAATATACTATTGAATTATATGTATAGAAATGTTAATTAATTATCATTAATAACCTATTGATACGATGGGGTATTCAACTATTTATATTTTATGGATATGATTAATAAATATAAATCAAATTATTGAATATGATTTTGATGAATTATAATAAAAAAAAGAATTCAATTGGTTGAAAAATATCTTTTAAATAGAGATGATACGAAAGCTGGAAAGATTTTAGAAAATTTAATTAAAAAATATCCCAAATATTATAAACTATGGTTATTGAATGGAATAGTTAAATGTCGTCTAAACAAATATAAACAAGCAATAATATGTTTTAATAAGGTGATTACTCTTAAAAAATCATTAGAAGAAGCATGGGGATTATTAACACTTACTTATTTAAATCTTAATAATATCAAAAAAGCAAAAAAAATATTAGAGGAAGCCGAACATTTAAATCCCTTAAATAAAAAAATCCAATTTTACTCTAAAAACCTGATAAAATTTTATTTTAGTATTATATCAATCTAACTTTAATCTGAATTGAAGAGTAATTCTTACTTCATAATAGAAGATTTTAATTTCAATTAAAAAACCTGAAAATCCCTAAATTTTTAAACAACTTCACTATTGAAGTTATAGTATAATCTTTTTTATAGGTGGTTAAGGATTTATTTGAATTATGATGATAAGAATCAATTAAAGAGGGAATTTTCAAAAGAATTAGAATGGTTTTATGATGAATTAATTATTATATTTAAAGAAAAACATAATTACAATAAAAAAAATATTGATTGTGCTAACAAGATTCTAGATATAATGTCTCAGACACTAAATAAATATGCTTTTGAGGATTCTATTTGTCTATTTACAGATATACTAGGTAAAATTGAAATTAAATATCCGAAATTATTTAAAGAAGTCAATATATATGATTAAGATTTATTAAAACTAATCATTATTGGACTACTATTTATTTTTTAATTGATATTACTTTATTCTAATAAAGATAGATAGATTCTAGATATTATTTGTTATAAAATAAAATAAAAAGATTATTATGAATTCAATAGAGGATAATGATGGATTTGATTTTGAGAAATTAGATATTATAAAAAACTATTTTTCAAAGATTTTTAGTGTTCTTTCTGAAGATATAAGAGATAAATTATTAAAATTAAAGGTTTCCAAGGAAGATTTAAAAAGTATTTTAAAAAGGATTGCTTTTCTACCAGAAGAGAAACAAAGATTGTTTATTGGAGAATTATTAAAGGATATTGATGAAGAAAAAGAGAAATAATTGTAATTATTGTTAAAATAAACAAATCTCTTAGGAATATTTTAGAATGATATTTCTTTAATCTACAAAAAATACTCTATATTTTATAGAAATAATATTCATTAGTTCAATATTTCTTAAATTGAACTATTTAGATTTAGATATTAAATGTAGATAAAAACAAATTAAATTTCAAAATTAAATTCTTCTTTTTATATCTTTTGCTCTACTCCTAAGAGTTACTTCTGTACACTTAGCAATTTCTGCAATTTCTGCTTGGGTTTTACGTTCATTTGTGTCTTTAGCTGCCATATATATTACAGAGGCCGCCATTCCTTTTGGATCTTTACCAGTTCTGATAAGCCCATTTTTAGTAGCAGCTATTAACATGTCAATTGCTCTTTTTTGAGTTTGCATTGGTAAACCGAGATCATTTCCAAATCGATATACAAGTTGTTCTGCTGTTATTGGTTGATATTTTAAATTCAATAAAGGTAAGATTTCCTTTACAATCATACCAAGAGAACGTATAACAGTTCTTCTTGAAGTCATGGATGCATCGCTTACTTCTTCAAGCAATCTTGGAAATTCATGTACTCTGATTGCAGCATATAGAGATGCTGCTATAAAACCATCGATAGATCGACCCATAGTAAGTTTTCTTTTAGCTACTTCTGAGTAAATTTTCCATGCGGTATCCCTAATATATTCTGGGATATTCATTTTGGAACAAAGCATTTTCAATTTTGGTTTTGCTTCCCAAAAATTTCTTTCAATACTTGAAATCAATGATTGTTGAATTTTAGATAAGCGTAAGAATAAGGTTTTTCCTTTTGCTCCCAAAGCTTTTCCTTTTGAATCTGTTTTTGTATTTGCTATAGTTGTTCTTGGTCCAAATTCTCTCCAACGTGGTTCAGTTCGTCTCCTTTTTTCAATTTCTTCTATAGTATATGCTCTTCTCTCATTTCCTACAAGATCTCTTCCTATAACCATTCCACAATTTATACATACTGAATCACCATCAGTTACTTCAATGGAAGGATTTTTACAGCATTTTTTTGTTGTGGTCTCCTCCTCTTCTTCAATTCTTTTTGAACGGAGTTTTTTTCTATAATCATAACTCATAATCTTCACGAATAATACTTTCTTTTGCTTAATATTAATGTGTTGTTTGAAAAACAACAAAAATTAGGAAATTAAAAAATTTTTTATATTTTTCCCATTAAATTCCCACTAGCATGAGAAGTTAGTTTTATGATAATATATGTTTTTAGCTATTTATATCTATCCTTAAAAAATTTTATCAAATTATTTAAAAAATTGAAGTCACTTATTTATGACCGATTGTTCTAAAATTTAAATGTTCCTTAAATATGTCAAAAGGATATATTTTTCTTCCATCTACTACATTTGGAGTTTTCATAAATTTTTTAAAATCTTCTGGAGTTAAATTTTTAAATATTTCCCATTCAGTTAAAATAAATGCACACTCAGAATCTTTTAAAGCTTCTCCAATAGAATCCACATATATTATTACATCATTTAATATCTTTTGAGCTTCTTTATTAGCTTTTGGGTCATAAGCGTAAATATTTTTGATACCTCTTCTTAATAATTCATTAATTACTTTTATACTGGGTGCTTCTCTCATATCATTTGTTCCCGCTTTAAAGGAAAGTCCAAGTATTGTAATTTTTTTTTCAGATAAATTATTCACCATATTTTCAGCAATATCAACAATATGGATGGCCTGATCATCATTAATATCTAAAACTGCTTTTAATAATCTTGAATTATAACCCAAAGAATGTGCCCAATTTTTTATTGCATTTAAATCTTTAGTAAAGCAACTACCTCCAAATCCAGCACCAGAACCAAAGAAACGAGGATTTATTCTATAATCTAATCCTATGCTATCCATTACTTGCTTTATATCAACATTAGGGACCAATTCCGCGAGATTTGCAAATTCATTTGCATAACTTATTTTTGTTGAAAGAAAACAATTGTTAGCATATTTGACTAATTCAGCACTTTCTAATGACATTCTATTAATAGGACAATTCTCAAGATGATCTTTATAAAATATATCATATAAATTCTGTAAAATGTCACCACTTTTCTTATCATATTCACCAATTATTATTCTATCGGGATAAAATGTATTTTCTACAGAACTACCTTCTGCTAAGAATTCAGGTTGCATACATAATCCAAAATCTTTTCCTAAAACTTTCCCACTTTTTTCTTCTAGATTTTTACCAATTATATTTCTTGTTGTTCCAGGTACTATAGTACTTCTATCTACAATTAGATGATATGAGGTTTTATCAGCTAAGGCGACTCCTATCTGGTTAGAGACTTCATAAATATAATTTAGATCAATGGTTTTATCTTCTTTCATTGGTGTCCCAACAGAAATAAAGGTAATATCTGAGTTTAAAATTGCTTCATAATTTTCTGTTATAACTTTTAGGTTTCCTAATTCTATTGCTTTCTCTAAGATTTCATCTAAATCTTTTTCATAGAACGGTGTTTTCCCTGAATTAATTAGATTAGCCTCTTCTTTATTTATTGTTGTCGCTATAACTTCAAAGTCTTTACTAGCAAATGTGGTAGCACTTACAAGTCCAACAAATCCACATCCAACTATTGATATCTTTGGTTTAATCATAAAAATTAAAATATATTCTTAAAATAAAATTTTTTGACATTTTCCCTTATCGAATTATATTATATTTTACTCTTCTTTTTTTTTAAGATAAAGAAATTAGATTTATAATTTAATATTCAATGAATTCATTGTTTTTAATTAATTAAGCTAACTTTCGATTTTTTTAATAATTAATAATCCTAATATTGATATTTTTGATTTAGCTTTTTAGAATCAATCAATATAGATTATATATAAATCAAAATAATAGAGATAAAAAAAAATGGATGTAAAAGAAGCAATAGAAAAGAGAAGAGCATATCGTTCTTTTGAAGAAATTAAAATAACTGATAATGTTATAAATACTTTTGTAAGAGCCGCTCAAGTTGCCCCATCTTGTATGAATAAACAACCATGGAAATTTATTTTTGTTAAAAATAAAGATAAGTTAGAAAATTTATATACAGCTTTAACACCAGCAAATAAATGGGCCCATAAATCGTCCTTAATAATTGGAGTTGTAAGTACACCTAAGGATGACTGTATCATTGGTGAACGATTATATTATTTATTTGATACAGGAATGGCGACTGCATTCATTATTCTATAAGCAACTGAATTAAGTTTAATTGCCCATCCTATAGCGGGATTTGATGAATTGAAAGCAAAAAATATTCTAAAAATACCTATGGACATGAGATTAATTACTCTAGTGATTGTAGGGAAAAAATCAGATCAGATTAATCCTGTTCTTTCTGAACTTATGAAATTAGGAGAAAAACAACGTCCTCCAAGAAAACCTATTGAAGAATTCATATTTATTGATGAATATAAACATTAAAGATGTTTAATAATAGAAAATAGTGAAGTCTAAATTTAATAACTAAATTGGATTGAAATTAATGTTAAAATCGAATAATCTTATCAAAGAAAAAAGTCCTTATTTACTCCAACATGCCAAAAATCCTGTTAATTGGTACCCATGGTGTGATGAAGCTTTTGATAAAGCAATTAAAGAAGATAAACCTATTTTTTTATCTATAGGCTATTCCACTTGCCATTGGTGCCATGTTATGGCCCACGAATCTTTTGAAGATCCTGATATAGCTGAACTAATGAATAAATTTTTTATATCAATTAAGGTGGATAGAGAAGAACGACCAGATATAGATAAAATCTACATGTTAGTATGTCAGATGTTAACTGGTTCAGGAGGTTGGCCACTAACAATATTAATGACTCCTGAGAAAAAACCTTTTTTCGCAGGAACTTATTTTCCTAAAGAAACTAAATATGGGAGAATAGGATTGATTGATTTAATAAAGAGAATAAAGATCATTTGGAATTCTCAACGAGATGACATTTACATGTCAAGTGACAAAATTTCTGATGCTCTTCAGAATTTTCTTGATAAAGGTTCAGAGGATAAAATAAGTAGAAAAATATTAATTAATGCTTATAATCAACTTAAAGATAGATTTGATATAAAAAAGGGAGGTTTTGGTTTAGCTCCTAAATTTCCTACTTCACAAAACCTATTATTTCTTCTAAGATATTGGAAACGTACAAGGGAAAAAACAGCATTAAAAATGGTTGAAAAAACATTAAAAGAAATGAGTATGGGAGGTATTTATGATCATATTGGATTTGGTTTCCATAGATATTCAACAGATCAAAATTGGTTAGTGCCCCATTTTGAGAAAATGCTTTATGATCAAGCTATGATATCATTAGCTTATTTAGAAACCTATCAATTAACAAAAAATAAGGAATATGCAAAAATAGCAAGACAGATATTCACTTATGTTTTAAGAGATTTGATATCACCAGAAGGAGGTT
The DNA here is from genome assembly GCA_964525635.1 of uncultured archaeon. Lineage (GTDB taxonomy): Archaea > Asgardarchaeota > Lokiarchaeia > Sigyniarchaeales > SOKP01 > JAFGOA01. The sequence goes on along the minus strand of CAZGJX010000051.1, from coordinate 1,490 downwards.
TTTATTCTGCAGAAGATGCTGATAGTGAAGGTGTTGAAGGTAAATATTATGTTTGGTCAAAAGAAGAACTTGATCAAATTTTAGAAAAAGAAGATATAAAGATTTTAACTGAAGTATATAATATTGGTGATATAGGGAATTATTTTGAAGAATCAAACAGGAAAAAAAATGGAAAGAATATCTTACATCTAGAGAAATCTTTGAAAGCTATTAGTAAAAAATTAAATATAAATACAAAAGAATTTAAGATCAAGATTGAGAATATCAGAAAAAAGTTATTTTCAATTCGAAATACAAGGATAAAACCTTTTAAAGATGATAAAATCCTAACAGATTGGAATGGACTAATAATAGCAGCATTAGCAAAAGGAGGTATAATATTAAATGATCCAAGATATATTAAAGCTGCAAGAAAAGCTGCAGGTTTTATAATGAATTATTTATATAAACCAAATAACCGCCTATTACATAGATATCGAGATGATAACGCAGAGATTAATGCATATATTGATGACTATGCCTTTTTTATATGGGGACTGATTGAACTTTATGAAGTAACTTTTGATGTTTATTATCTTGATATTGCTATTGAATTAAACAATGAGTTGTTAGATTATTTTTGGGATGAAATTAATGGAGGATTCTATTTTACAGCCAATGATGGAGAAATATTAATCTTAAAGCAAAAAGAGATTTATGACGGCGCAATTCCTTCTGGAAATTCTATTGCAATGATAAATTTATTAAGATTAAGTTATTTAACAGGAAATCAAGTTTTGCAGGATAAAGCGGAATTAATGGGAAATTTATTTGTAGATAAAATAAAGAACAATCCACTTGCTTATATGCAATTTTTAATTGCAATTGATTTTTTATTAGGTCCAACCTATTCTATAGTAATAGCAGGAGATTCAGATTCAAAAGATACAGAATTAATGCTTAGATTTATATCAAATAATTTCCTTCCAAATAAAACAATTATATATAGACCCACTAATGAAAATTCTCCAATGATTGATAAATATGTACAATTTATCAAATATTTTGATAAAATTAATGATAAGGCTACCGCTTATATTTGTTTTAATAAAATATGTAAACCTCCTACGAATGATTACAATACAATATTAAGATATGTAAAATCTAATTGGGAAAATTAAAAATAGAAAGAAATATATTAATTATTACTCATAACCCAATTTCATAACCACAATCTTCCCAAGCTTTTTTCATTTCTGGATTTTTTTTCAAAAAAAGATCTCTGTATTTTTTCTCAACTCGATTAAGAGGACAAGAAAAATTAATACAAATCGTACATATTTTAGTCTGCATTAGGGTTAGCCAAAATATTATTCCAATTATCGAAAAAATTAGATAAATATATTGTTGTTTAATGATAAGGAAAGGAATTGGATATCCTATTAATATAATAAAACCTATTAGAAATTGGATTTTTTCCGATTGATTCATTAGTCTTGGTTTATATTTCG
>CAZGJX010000050.1:0-27933 GCA_964525635.1 uncultured archaeon | reverse complement strand
AAGAAGAAATTCTCGACTAGCATGCCATTTACCTGATTGTTTGGAACACGAAATTGAACTGGGTGATATGGTAGTTGTAGGTGAAAGTCGTAAAATTTCTAAAACAAAATCATTTATTGTATTGGATAAAATAAAAAAAGTAGGTGAAATCTAATGGGGAGTCGAAGAAAATTAGGGAGAAAGAAAATAGTAAAACCACGTACTAGTTATGGACTATGTAATGGCTCCAAACTCCAAATTACAGATAATTCTGGAGCGAAAATAGCAAAAATTATTGGCGTGGACCATGCAAAAACACGTTTAAGAAGATTACCTCATGCAACAGTAGGTGATATTTGTACAGTTACAATTAAAAAAGGAAAACCAGAATTACGTGGTAATATTCTAAAATGTGTAGTTGTAAGACAAAAACGTATTTACCGTCGATTAGATGGTTCTCGTTTATGTTTTGAGGATAATGCTGGAGTTATTGTTTCAAAAGAAGGAGAACCAAAGGGTACAGAAATTAGAGGTCCAATTGCAAGAGAAGCAGCAGAAACATTCCCTAGATTAGCATCTATATCATCATTAATAATATAAAAATAATAGAAAGTGTTTATTATGAAAGTAAAATCTAAAAAACCTAAAAAACAAAGAAAGGCACTATACACATATAAAAATCATCAAAAATCAAAATTATTAAATACTCGATTAGCTGATTTTCTACAAGAAGAATATGGTGTAAAAAGACTTCCTCTGAGAGTTGGAGATCAGGTACGTGTAATCTCAGGGGAATTCAAAGATTTTGAGGGTGAAGTAATTAGTATATCAAAAAATATACGAGCTAAAATTAAAGAAGCTGCATTTCAAAAAGCAGATGGAACTGAATGGAATCCAGGCATTCATATTTCAAATCTAATAATAACAAAGTTTAAAAAAGAAGGAAAAGATATGGATCAATGGCGTGTTTCCATGATAGACAGGAAATCTGTTTTTGGATTTGATTGGAAGGAGGAATTAAGAGGACCTAAGAAAGAAAAAGAGGTGAATGCAGAGTAAATGACACGACATGGTAGCCAAAAGGTTTTAAAAAGGTTAAATACAGGAAAACATTTACAGATTAAAAGAAAACATGGAACTTTTTTCGTTAATCCATCTCCAGGACCACACAAAAAGAAATTTTGTTTGCCCTTAATTCATATAATAAGAGATCTATTAAAAATAGTAGATACTCATAGGGAAGCAAAAAAATTAATTGGACTTGGATATTTTAAAGTAGATGGTAAAGTAATTAAGGATAAATCTTATCCTGTTGGTTTAATGGATGTTTTATCTATTGATAAAATAAATAAAAATTATAGAATTCTACCTGATTCTCATCATGGATTAATTCTTCACGAAATTCCAGAAAAAGAGAGTCTCTTCAAGCTATGTAGAATTAATGGAAAAACCACAGTTAAAGGTGGTAATATACAACTAAATCTTCATGATGGAAAAAATATTTTGATAAATGTAAAAAATCCTCAAGAACCAAAAGAAGATACCTACAAAAGAATGGATATTTTAAAAATATCACTACCAGAAAAACAAATTTTAAATTCATTAAAATTTGAGAAAAATAATTTAGCAATAATCGTGGATGGAAAAAATATTGGTCAAGTAGGAAATATTTTAGAAATAAAGAAAAGATTTGGCCCTAATGCTAGTACAGTATCCATTGAACAAAATGGAGATTTAACAGAGACATTATATGATTATACTTTTATAATAGGAGAAAAACAATCAGAAATAAGCTTACCAAATAAATAGAAATAAAGAATTGAAGTGAAAAATTATGACTATAGAAAGTAAAAAGAAAAAACAAGCAATAAATAATGTATATGATGAAAAATGGAATAATCCAATGAAAAAACCTTATTTAGAAAAATTAGTATTAAATATCGGAGTAGGAACTGGTGGTGAAGAATTAGAACGTGCCTCTATGGTTTTAAAGACTATTTCTGGAAAAGAACCACAAAAGATGCTTTCAAAAAAGAATATTAAAGAATTCAATTTAAGAAAAGGACGTCCTATTGGTGTAAAAGTTACATTGAGAGGAGAAGAAGCAGAAAAGCTTCTTAAAAGACTTTTGATAGTTCATAATAATAGAATCATGAGGAAAAGTTTTGATAATTATGGTAATTTCGGATTTGGAATTGTTGAACATATTACGATACCTAGTGTAGAATATGATAATTTAATCGGTATTTGGGGTCTTGATGTTTGTGGTAGAGTTGTCAGACCTGGAATGAGAATAAAATATCGAAAAGCCCATAGAGCAAAAATTCCAAGATATCATTATGTTTCTCGAGATGAAACAAAATATTTCCTTGAAAAATTTTTTAAAGTAAAAATCGTAAAGAAATTAGAATTAGAATATTTGTAAAATAAATTAAAATAAAAATTAAAATATATAAATAAAGTATTTGGTGAATTAAAATTCCTCAAGGAAGTCATGGTAAAGGTCAAAGAGCCTGTAGGCGTTGTGGTACCCATCGAGGTTTAATAAGAAGATATGGGCTTTATATTTGTAGAAGATGTTTTTATGAAATTGGAAAGGATATTGGTTTCTGCAGATTTGATTAATTTATTAAAAATAAAAAATGTTGATAAAGTGAATTGATATGGTAAATACATTAGCAGATGCAATGGTTGCTATAAAAAATGCTGAAAGAGCACGTCAAAAAGAAGTTATTATTAGTCCTGCTTCTAAATTAATCCAACGCATTCTTCGAATATTCCAACAACATGCATATATTGGTGAATTTGAAAGATATGATGATGGAAGGCAAGGAAAATTTAAAATTGCCCTTCTAGGAAGAATAAATGAATGTAAAGCTTTAATAAGATTAAACCTAAGAGTGGATCAATTTGAAACTCTTGAAAGAAAATTACTACCCGCTCCTGGTTTAGGAACTATAGTTTTTACCACCAATCAAGGAATAATGACTATGCAAGAAGCAGAAGAAAAGGGAATTGGTGGTATGACATTATGCTTTATTTTTTAGGAAGCTTTTTTAATTTTCATTAGATATAACAAATTCTTTTTAACTTATTTTTATTTAGTATTTTCCTGTTGAATAAATAATATTTTTATTAATTTAATCTAAAAAGTTTTAAGACAGAATAATAGTAAATAATCACTATTTTTATTATCAACTTTTTAAAAGAAAAATCATTTATTTGAAAGCTGATACTCAAATAAATAATAAGATATGATTTTTATATAAAAACCAATTCAATTTCTATTTTATTCTTCCTTTTTTTTTAAAGATACAATTAAGAAATTTTTCAATCTTTCGCGAAAATTCACTTAAAAACTTTATCCTTTAGAAATCTTTTAAGAATTTTTATCATAAAATTAAAATTTAATCTTCTACTACTAACATTTACAAGGATCGATTTTGAGTAAGTTAATTTAGATTTTTGTCACATAAGTTTGAAATTATTATTATAATTATGCACGATAGAAAAGATATGCAAATTAATTAAATTGTGATTGTACATGGTAAAAATAGCCTTTTTTAAAGAACAATTGGAAATCCCAAAAGATGTTGAAATTACATTAGAAGGAGATAATCACATAACAATAAAGGGACCCAAAGGTGGACCCATCTCTAAAGATTTTTCTCATATTAGAGGGATAAATATATTGAAGGAGAATAATAAACTCATCTTCTCAGCTAATTTTCCTCAAGGTTCGACTGTAGCACTCGCAAATACGCTTATCAATATTATAAATAATTTAATTAAAGGAGTTCTTGAGAATTATAAATATGTTTCAAAAGTTTGTTATTCACATTTTCCTTGTTCTGTAGAAGTGAAATCAAAAAATAAAGAAATTCATGTTGTTAATTTTTTGGGAGAAAGAGCTCCTAGAAAAATTAAATATAATCCTGAAAAGATCACTGTGGAAGTAGATGGAGAGGATGTATACTTCATAGGTGTCGATAAAGAAGTATTAGGACAAATTGCGGCCGACCTTAAAAAGATTTGTCGTATTCGAAAAAAAGATCCACGTATTTTCCAAGATGGAGTATACTTATACAAAATCTTGCGTGGAGATGAAATTTTATGGCAAATAAAATAAATAATAGTTAAAAAGTGTTAAATTATGGTACAAAATAAGAAAAATTTATTGGAACTTCGAAAAAAAATGAAAAAAAAGCGCCCTAAATTCAGAAGGGTAGAATCATGGCGTTATAAAAGGGTTAAAGATTCTTGGAGAAAAGCAAGAGGTATTGATTCAAGAACAAGAATAAAATCAAAATCAGGAGTAAAATCTCCCTCAGTAGGATATAGAGCTCCAAAATCAATAAGAGGGTTACACCCTTCAGGATTTGAAGAAATAAATGTTATAACAATAAAGGATTTAGAAGGATTAAGTCCAAAAAAGCATGCAATTAAAGTTGCTAGTAGATTAGGTGCAAGAAAGAGAATAAAATTAATTGAATATGCTCAAAGAAGAGGATTTAAAATATTAAATCTTGGAGTTTCACAAAAAGAACTAGAAGAATTAGAAAGTATTTTAGACACAAGCGTACCTGAACTTGAAGATGAGGATTAAAATTCCTAATTAGAATAAAATGAATTATATAATAAGAAAATAAAATTGTCTGTAAGGTAATAAATATGAAATTAAATGCACAAAAGCGTATCGCAGCAGATATATTGGATTGTGGAGAGAATAGAGTCTATTTTGATCCTTATTTAATTGATGAGATCAAGATGGCAATTACCAGAGAAGATATTAGAAATTTGATAAAAGAAGGTGTGATACGAAAGAAATATAAAAAAGGAATATCAAATTACAGAAAAAACAAAAATCATGAACGTAAGAAAAAAGGCAGAGGTACTGGTATAGGTAAAAGAAAAGGTAAAAAAACTGCTAGAACTCCAAAAAAAAGAGCCTGGATAAAAAGAATCCGTCCAATCCGTAGAGAACTTAAAAAATTAAGAGATAGGAAATTAATCTCAAAAACTAATTATCGAAAATTATATAAAAACGCTAAAGGAGGAATGTTCCATAGCGTTGCTCATATTAATAGATATATTGATGAAAAAGAATTAATTATAAGAGGCAGGAGGAAGAAATAAGATGGCAAAAGGACCTAGATTTTCAAAACCGTTAAGAAGAAGAGCAGAAGGAAAAACAAATTATCATAGAAGATTAAAATTGATAATATCAAAAAAGATAAGGACTGTTATCAGAGCCTCAAATAATCATATTATTGTTCAATTTATTGAGTCTAAATATAAAGGTGATAAAATATTAATTGCTTCCAATTCTAATGAATTGATAAAAAAATTTGATTGGAATGGGAACACTGGAAATATTCCTGCTGCATATCTTACAGGGTATTTAGCAGGATTACAAGCAAAAAATAAAGGTGTAAAAGAAGCCATTCTTGATTTAGGTATTTTTCTTCATAGAAATCGAGTATTAGCTGCCTTTAAAGGAGTTCTTGATGCAGGAGTAGAAATCCCTTATAATGAGGCGTTTTTTCCTAATAATTTAAATGAAAGAATTAAAGGGACTCATATTGAGAATTATGCTAAATTATTAAAAAAAGAAGATTCAGATAAATATCAAAAAATATTTTCTAGGTATATTAATAAGGATAATATAAATCCAGAGAGATTTTCAGAAATTGTCAAAAAATCTCTCCAAAAAATTGAAAGTCAAATTAAAAGATGAGAATTATGAGTAATCGTCGAAAAAGTGTTGAAGTTATTTGGAACCCACGAACTAAACTTGGTGAATTAGTACAGCAAGGACTAATTACATTGGATAAGATTTTCCAGAACAATCTTATTGTAAAGGAGACTGAGATTATAGATACTCTTCTTCCACAGATCAAAGATGAAGTTATAAAAATTGCAATGGTTCAGCAAATGACAGCTTCTGGTCAAAAATCAAGATTTAAAGCAGTTGTCATTGTTGGAGCAGATGGTTTTTTAGGTGTTGGTTCTGCGAAGAGTAAAGAAGTTGGTCCAGCCATAAGAAAAGCTATTGATAAAGCTAAATTATCTATAGTTCCAATAAAGAGAGGTTGTGGTAGTAAGGAATGTGGATGTGGAGGAAACCATAGTATTCCATTTAAAATTCAAGGAAAATGTGGATCTGTTAGAATTAGATTAATTCCTTCACCAGCAGGAGTAGGTTTAGCATGTGCAGATAAGGTAAAACAAGTATTAAAACTTGCAGGAATTGAAGATATATGGAGTAAAACTTTTGGTGATACTAGAACTAGTGAAAATTTAGTTAAAGCAACCTTCGATGCTCTTAAAAATGCTCATAAATATTGTTTTAATATCTAATTTAAGTGGTGTGTAAATGGTTATGGTAGAAAATTTGAGTAAAAAGAAGTTAAAATTGAAACACGTAGAATTTATTCCTAAGTTATATTTTGCAATCCGGATTAGAGGAGCACCAGGTAAAAACACAAAAATAAATGATACATTAAAAATGTTAAGGATGCATAAAGTTAATCATGGTGTTTTACTCTGGGGAGAAAAACCTATTTATGGGATGCTTCAAAAATGTAAGGATTACATTGCTTTTGGTGAAATACATGAGAAAACATTAGTAAGACTTTTAAGAGTAAGAGGTAAAATTGAAGGTAATAAACCACTTACAGATGAGCATATAAGGAATCTTACTGATTATAAAAACATTAAAGAATTTGCAAAAGATATATACGATGGTAAAATTAAATATAATCCTAAATATCTTCATAAAATAAAACCCGTTTTTAGACTACATCCTCCTATAAAGGGACATCGTGGTTCAATTAAAAAACATTATAATGAAGGAGGAACTCTTGGTTATGTTAGTGTTTTTATTAATGAATTAATTTTCAGAATGATTTAGTGAGGGATTATTTATGACTGTAAAATATAAAAAAAAAATACGTGATAAGAGAGGAACAAGAACTATTGGTTATGGTCGCGTGGGCCAACATAGAAAAGCAGGTCAAAGAGCAGGAAAGGGTAAAACTACAGGATGGAAAAAAAGTAAGAAAAGTTACTATCTCAAACAAAAAGAACTGGGATTTCCTGACCCTGATTGGGATATTGGAAAGACAGGGTTTAAACGCCCTCAAGATGTAGTTCGAATTTCTCAGGTAAATACAATAAATATTAGGGAACTAGATTTAAAACTCGAAGAATTCGTAAAACAAGATAAGGCGAGTAAGTCTGGGAATACGTACATAATCAATTTAGATGATCTAAATATTCAAAAAATTCTTGGTCGTGGAAATATAAATAAAAAAGTAAATGTTAGTGTTAAAAAAGCTTCTAAAAATGCTTTAGATAAAATTAAAAAAGCAGGGGGGAAAGTAACTTATCTCTTTCCCAAAAAATAAATTATTTCTAAATATTTTTTATTCTAGTTATAATTACAATTTTTTAAATGAAGAAAATTCTTTTCTTAGGCAAGAAGAATCATGTTCTCTATATTTCTTTTTAAATTCTATCTCTAATTTTAAAGTTATATTTTTATTTTTCAAAAATCTTAATTAAAAAAAAAAAGCTATATTAAATAATAGAAGAAGGTGGCCAATTTGAAAAAGGCCTTTGCAATTATTATTGGTTTTATAATTGATTTAATTATAGCTATATTTATAATATTGTATGGTTCAACCAATATATCAAATAATCCTTTTCTAGCATACACCGATGCTGTGATGTTGGGAATATTTGCTATGTGGACACTTTACTTTTCGATATATAGTGCTGAGCAGATTTGGAAAAGATTAAGTGATTAGATCCTCTAACTTTGTTATATATTCTTGAGGATTAATTCCATGGTAAAAATTATTATGAATTAATTAATTTCAACCAGTATATCAAATGATGCTATTCAAAGAAATATTATAATAATCCTTATCAAGAATTCAAATTGATAACATAAGAATAAGGTTTTTTTTAATTGCAATAAAGTATAAAAATATAGGAAACCTATCCTATATTATGATGAAAGGATTAAAAAAAGGATTAATTCAGGTATATTGGGGGCGTGGTAAAGGAAAGACAACTGCGGCAATAGGACAAGGACTCCGAGCAACAGGTCATGGATTTAGAGTATTAATGATTCAATTTATGAAGGGGGATACAAAATATGGTGAAATTGAAGCTTTAAAGAAGAATCCTTATTTTGAAGTAAAACAATTTGGAACAAAAGATCTTATAATTGCTCCTAGAAATATTGATTTAGAAGAAGCGAAAAAAGCTATAATGTTCGTTGAAAGCGTATTTAGTGAAAAAGAATATGATATCATTATTTTGGATGAGATTGGAGTAGCCATTGAAATGGGAGTTGTTTCTATTGATGATGTAATGAAATTGATTGAAAAAAAACCAGGGAAGGTAGAATTAATTCTTACTGGAGGAGGAAAAATCCATCCAAAATTAAGAGAAATTGCTGACCTAATCACAGAAATGAAAATGATTAAACATTATTATTCTTCTCAAGGCATAATTGCCCGGTATGGCATCGAGTATTAATTATAAAGATAACTATTAGAAATAAAATACACTGTACTTATATTTTTAATATTTCTTTTATTAGATAATATAGTGAAAAACTATGAAGGTTGAATGTTTAAGTTTAAGTCTTAACGCGGAAAAATTAATTGAAATGGCTGGAAGAACATCATATTTATCATTTGATAAACAAAAACCTGGAAGTGAAAAGAAGTTTATTAGAATGATTATTAAAAATGGACATGAGTCTGTTTTGGAACATACGAATGCTACTTTTCAAATTTCAGAAATATCAAGAGCTTTATCACATCAACTCGTCCGACATCGATTTTGTTCCATAACTCAACAATCCCAAAGATATGTTAATGAAAAAAAGTATAAATATATTGAACCTAATGACATTAGTGTTAATTCTGAAGCTCATAATATTTTTATACAATTAATGAAAGATATTCAAACAAATTACCAAAAATTAAGAGAATTAGGAATCAAAAAAGAAGATGCTAGATATATTTTACCCAATGCGACAACAACCCAAATGGTTATTACTGCTAATCTTAGAGAATGGAGACATATAATAAAAATAAGGGGAGAAAAAGCAGCGCAATGGGAAATTAGAAAATTAGTTATTGAAATATTAAAGATTTTTAAAGAGAAAGTTCCTACTGTTTTTGAAGATTTTGTTATTGATGAACAAAATTTGAAAATCTCGAAAATTCAAATAAAATAACTTTAGGTATTTATGGCAAAAATAGAAATATATTGAATATATCAATAAATAATCTGTAATAATTAAAACAGATCAGTGTTTTTCTTGCTTTTCTATTTGTTTTAATAATGGTTCCATTATTCTAAATGCTTTTCTAATTTTATGAAAATAGTAACCGAGTTTATATCCTTTTTTACAATTTGTAAAGAGCATAAAACTATTCTCCTTCGCGCCTACCACTATGATCGTGTATCCGTGAGTCCCTCTTATAACTATCTCTTGTAAATCTCCTTGTTCTAGACCAGTACTTATTTTTTCTCCTAATGATATTAATGTAGCAGGACTTGCACTGTATATATCTGCTGTAAGATCAGCTGTTTCGGAACTAGCAACTCTTAAACCTGTTTTTGAAACTATAGCTGTACCCTCTAAATCCGTAGAACTTTCTAACCATTCTAAATTTCTCATTAAATCGCTTAAGACCTTCTTATCAACGCTTTTAAGTTCCGACCAATGAAATGCAACCAACTTTTGAAACCTCTAATATTATAACCGTTTGATTATTTATAAAAATTTGTTATAATTAATATATGTATTAAAAATATAAAATTTGGCTTCTCAATGGAAAATACTTAATAATTGAATATTTTTTATAAACAATTAAAAGGTTGAACTATGGATATTACCAATAAAATCCCAATTAATATAGGTTTATTTGGACATATTGATACTGGAAAGACAGCAATTGCTAAAGAACTTTCTGAAATTATTTCAACAGCTGGAATTGATGCTCATCCTCAAAGTAAAGAGAGAGGTATTACAATAGACTTAGGATTTACTAGTTTTATATTAGATAATTATTTAATAACGCTAGTTGATGCTCCCGGTCATGCTGATTTGATAAAAATAAGTGCTTCTTCTGTAGAAATCATTGATTTAGCGTTAGTTGTGGTGGATATTACCAAAGGACCACAAATACAGACAGGAGAACATTTAATCATGATAGAATCCTTAAACATAGAAAATATCGTAGTAGTACTCAATAAAATAGATTTATTTAGGGGAGATATTGATTCAGAATTAAATAAGATGAGAGAATTCTTTAAATCAACTACTTTTGGCTCAAATATTCCGATCTTCACGGTTTCAGCAAAAAATAAGATAGGATTTAAACAATTAAAGGAAGGAATTTATAAAATTATAGAAAAATTACATTTAAAAAGAGATTATATGGATGATCTAATCATACCAATTGATCATTATTTTAATCTGAAAGGAAAAGGTACTATAATAACAGGGACTATTGTTTCTGGAAAAATAAAATCAAATCAAGAAATATCTATCCTTCCAATAAAAAAGAAAGGAAGAGTTAAAAATATCGAAATTTTTCGCCAAATTACGGAAACAGCTCAGGCAGGGCATAGAGTAGGCATTAATCTTAAAAATATTGATACTAGACAGATATATAGAGGTTGCTATTTAACAGATAATCCAAAAGCATTCGAATTTACTGATATTGTTGAAATACATGTAAAAAAAACAAAATTATTCAAATATGATATCAAATTTGGAACACAAATCCATATAACAATCGGTATGATAACTAAAGCGGGTAAAATTTATCCATATAAAGAAATAGAAGGAAAAAAAGTAAAAACCCAAATTTCCGTGGATGATACTGAGTTTAATGCGATATTATTATTAAATGAGAAGATATTAATTAGAAAAAAAAGGAATATTATGCTCTTAAGTAGATTGGATTTACCTCCAACCACTTTAAGAATATTAGGAGCCTCAAGATTAATAGAGATCCATGATAAAACACCATTATTTTATAAATATAAAAAGAAGACAGGACGAATCACTAACATTGACCATCCTCAAGGATATATCTGTACAGGATTAGCTCAGAGTTTAATTGGTGCTAGAAAAATATTAGGAAAAAAGTTAGAATCACCATTTACTAAAATTTTGGATACTTTTGGGACTAAAGGCTCTGTAATTGTGGGTATTGAAAATAATACTTTAAACATTAATGTTAATGATCCTGTTATTTTAAAAGAACTCAGGAATTTTCATGCTAATTAGTATTAAGTATTCCTTCAATAAATCTGAAATAAAATAGACGTGTCAATGGAATCATTCTTGATCTTTAAAATGTATATATATAAAGATTATATTTTATTCAATTATTTCATCAACGAAAAGATATAAGTTCATAGATAAATATAACTTTTTTTAAATATCTAAAATATTAAAAATATAATTCTAATTAAAAAAACAAATAAATAAAAAATAGCCTACTATAGATTTATTTATTTAAATTTTGTTTTTAATTATAATTATTGATAAAAAATAAAAAAAAAGGTATTTATCCATGGCTAAATTTTGTCCATATTGTGGGAATCCAGTTCGTCAATCAGATAAATATTGTATTATTTGTGGAAAGCCTCTTATTGTAGATCTTCCTAAGAAAGAGAAAAAGAAAGCAGAAGAAACCTTACAAGAAGATATTCAAAAATCAAAAGAAGAATCTAAGTCAGAAGAAAAATCTAAATCCGATAAAAAAGAAGAAGAGATAGAGGAAGAAAAAGAGGAAGAAGAGGAGGAAAAAGAAAAAGAAGAAGTTGTGAAAGAAAAAAAAAAAGAAAAAAAAGAAATTAAACCATTACCTGATGATGTAAAACATCAAATAGAAATCTATGCAGAATTTTCAGATATTCAATTTCATAAACAAACTTTAGTTGAAAAACTAAATGGTGTTTCACAAATGATGAAAGCTGAAGAATATGAATATGATTTTGATTATAAAGAGAAAGTTAATATTAAATTTAAAGCGTTAAAGTCTTTAATACAAGAATTAAAAGATAGAGAAAAAGAAATTGAGAAAGAAATGGATGATGTTTTCATTATTCAAAAATTAAATAATAAAATTGATGCTAAAGTCTATCAACTTAAAAATTTAACTCGAGAATATAGATTAAAAAAAATAGATAAAGATACATTTGAGAAATTGAGAGATCGATATAAAAATGAAAAAGAATCACAAGAACAAGAGAGAACTGATTTAAAAGATGGTATGCTACAATGGATTGGTGAGTTAAAAATAGAGAAAACAGATACCATTGGAGAACTAAAATTAAACAAAGGTAAATTTTCTTCAAAAGAAATAGATAAAGAAGTATATGAGAAGACGAAAAAGGATTTAGAATTTAAATTGAAGAAAGTTGAAGCAAAGATTAGTACATTAGAAAAACTTACCAAATAACAAAGAGAAATCTTTATTTATCTTAATTAACTAAAAAAAAATAACAATGAGAAAAAAACTAATAGGTATAATTTTTCTAATAGTAGCATTATCACTTATAACTTATGGTCTTGTATTATCTGATTTTATTCATATAGAACCTATGATACAAAAAATGATAGCATCTCCTTAGATGATTTTCTTATTATTATTTATTTAAAGCCTTAAAATCCCATTCTTCTATAAGGCAGAGCATCATTTAAAAATCCTTTTTTCTGGGAAAATTTCTCCTCTTTTTGCTTCACTTTTTTTACTTCTTTATAATGATCTCTACATATATAGACTTTCTTCGCTCTGTTTTCAATAAATGAAAAACCTGCTTTTTCAATATAATCCTTCCATTTATTTTCAGAGACACTTCGGATGGCAGTTTTTTTACATCCTTTAATCGTACATTTTTTGGTTTTCCCAATTTTTGAGTCGAGATCCCGTCTATCATGTAATTCTTTAGGTAATTTCAAATTCATCAACTAATCTACTAAAAATTTTATTAGAATAAATATTATTTTTAACAATTAAGGATAATCTTAAAATTTTGCGATAAATGCCATTAATTGATCCTATTTTTAATGAAACTCTTATAAAATCTAAATTATATCATTTTAATTCTCTTAACCGTATTAGATTAAAAGATCAATATTTTACTAATTCTGCAGTTTTATTTACAATTCTACCCAATGAAAATAAACCATATGAATTAATAATTATTCAGAGAACGAACATGGGGGTACATCATCCAGGGGAAATGGCATTTCCAGGAGGAAAATTCAATCCAGATAAAGATAAGGATTTACTAGACACGGTTTTAAGAGAAACAGAAGAAGAAATAGGGATCTCAAGAAAAAAAATAAAAATCCTAGGGTGTTTAGATGATATTCCTACAACCACGAGATATATTATAACACCTTTTGTAGCGAAGATCTTTCCTGACTCAGAATTGATACCAGAAGAAAGAGAAGTTCAAGATATTATAAAAGTTCCTATAGATTTTTTTGTAAAAAAAAAGAATTTTAAAGAAGAATTTTTCAAAATAGAAGAAATTCAATATCCTATTTTTTATTATAATTATTATAGTCCTAAAAAAAAAAAAAATTATTTAATATGGGGTGCTACAGCAAAAATAATTGTGAAATTTATCAATAAGGTATATAACCATGAAATCTCAGAACTAAATCAAAAGAATATTGATTATGATATCTTGCAATCAATAAAAAAATATATTAAAGAAAAAGATAAAAAAAAATGATTCTTTTCACTGTAAAAAAAAGGGATCTAAAATTCAACGATAACTTCTTTTCTAATGTAATTTATATTTTTTTTTATTTAAAAAAGAGCCAATTTTAGAACTATTTCTTCCTTGATTCATTCCTTTTTATCAAATAGAGAATAACTCACGGATCAAGATAAAATAAAAATAAAAATTAATAAAACTATAAATTACAACTACTTAGAATTCTATTTGTTTCTTCTCGAATTGATTGAATAATTGTGAGAAGTTGAGCAAAATATAAATTGTCTGATACTGCTTTTTGAGCATTTTTAATGGTACCAATTGCTTTCTTCTCATCATCTAAGATTACCTCAATAGATTTTTTATCCCATAGTTCCTTAATTTTATCATTTATTTCACTAGATAATTCCTGTACACTTTTACTTGTTTGAACTCGAAATTGTTTTAGGACTTCTACAATAAGTCTAACATTTTCTGTTAAACTGACAATCTCTTGGGAAAATCTATTACTCATTTGATTAATTAATTCATTCATATTCCCTATCTGAGCGATTGTTCCATCTAAAGAACTCATGATTTGTTCAATTTTAGTAATCATTTCATTAAGAAGATTTTCCATGGGGTCAGCCATATACAGCGCCTATTTTTTAAAATTCTATATTTTTCCTTTATTATTAATAATCATCTTTTATAAATATTTAAATTTTAGCGAATAGTGTCTTATATTATTATCTTTAAGATAATTATAAAAACAATTTTATCCAAGATATTTAAAAGCAGATTTTTAATAAAAAGGAGAGATCTTATAAATTTAAATAAAGGATTAGTTGGTTTTAGATTATTTTTTCTCTTCCTCTTCAACTGTTGGTGTTCCTTGTTGTTGTTTTAAAGTTTTTACGCAAGAAATTGCTTCAGATAATAATAAATTAACTGTATCTTGATTTAATACTTCTTTAGCTAATTTTGAAAAATCATCCATGTCAGATATCATTTTTTTTAAAGCGTTTAATCCTAGACCTTCTTGTATTTGTTGAATCTCTTCTGAAGTCCCTTCCCCTATATCCTTAAGAACATCTAAATGTTTTGTTTGTGTATTTGATATTTCTTGTGAAAAATTAGTCATCTTCTCATTAAGATTAGTTATTTTCTCTTCAATATTTTGATTTAATCCATCCATACTCGTTTTTAATTCTTGAATTGCCTTTCCTAGCTGAGCAATTCGACCATAAATATTTTGAAGAAGATCTGTTAGCATCTCTGCCATTTTAAAATCACCTAAATAATCTTTTCTTTCTTAATTTTAATTTCTTTCATTTAGTAAATGATTAAGAATTACACTTATAATATTTACTATTACATTAATCACCTTTTTTAATCTATTTAAACTTTTTCAGTTATTAAATTAAATTAATTACAACTTCCTTCTTTATATTAAATAAAATTTTTATAATTTCATGCTTTTAAAATTATAATATAGATTTGATTTTAAATGAATAATAAATCACTAATGGTTAAATTATTGAATATTAAAAACCAATTAGAGTTATAATTAAATTATTCTTTTATAAAATTAAGTCTTAAAATGGTCCAGTGGCTTAGCTTGGTAAGCGAGCATAGGATTTCTAAGCTTGGTCACAAGCGCAGGTCTTATAAATGACCGATGGACATACAAATACATAAAAAAGTCCATTTCAGTAAAAGCCTGATATCGTGGGTTCGAAATAAATTTCTAATTAAGAATTGGATGAAAATCCCACCTGGACCATTATTTTCTTAAAATAAACATTATTTTTTAAAAAGTCTCTCAATTATGTATTAGTAATTCTTTTTATTTCATTTATCCATCCAACTGGGAAGATATTAAATTTAAAATCCATCGTTTTATTTGCATTAGATTCTTAAGTAAACCAGGTACTTTATGCTCTGGAAAAGTTTCTTCTGGGGGAAGATTCTGAGCGGTTGCCATCCATTTATTAAGTGCTAATTGAACTAAGCTGGACCCTTCAGCTCCCATAAATATTGGTACAACAGCAGCAGATTCACGAGCATCACCAATTGCAAAATAAATTTTTCGATTAATATCTTTTAACATAACTAAATTGGCACATTCATCAATTTTTCTCTCAACTAATATAGTTTTCAACATTTGGATTTTAAAATCTTTGTCTTTACTGTTGAATTTGTCTTTTCTTTTCTTAAGTAGGGGTAATAATACATCTGACAATTTAGTTATATTTTCTTCTTCATTATAAAATTTTTTTAAATTAATACTATTATCAAATGATTCTATAGATGTAAAAGTTTTATTTTGTGAATATAAAATTGCTTTTGATCCTTCCTTAAAATCATGAACCAATTTTATTAATACACATCGAGTACTTATGCTATTAGCGGTATGATATGCTAATTCAAATAATTCTCTAGAATTTAATGGTTTAATAGGTACATTAATTTCTTCAGTCAACCATTCAATTGAAATAACATTATTAAACTGATTTAGGAGCCTATTTTCCATAAATATTCCTTTTCTACTATATTATATATTATATATTATAATCTGAAGAATCTATCAAAAAACTAAAAAAAAATCTTCTTATCTTAATAAAATATAATTATTATTATTTTAAATTTTTATATTTTGATTTAATCTAAATATTTTTGATCTTTTATTTTAATTTTTTATAATTTGAGAATAGGCTTTTTTAAATCTTTTTACAGCTTTTTTTATATCCTTTGTTGATGATCCAATAGCAGCATTCATAACTATATAAGGTGTAGGATATATTTTTGTGCAAGTACCAAATGGATTTTGTTGAGGATCATAAACTCTTGGACCAGTTACTCTAAGGTTATATAAAGCTCCACCTAAAGCATATAATTCGTCTTTCTCCAAATTTTTTAATGTTAATGCTACAGCAACGGGATTAGAGATATTCAATAATCTTTCATTTAATACTTCTGCAACTTTTCCAAGTTCTTCTTCTAAAAGCTTACGATTTTCCTGTTGAGTCTTTATTAATTTATCATATCCTTTATATCCTAAGGATAAAATAGAGACAAGAAAATTAACAATAGGGGAGGAAGATGCTCTGCCCGGATATGCGTTACTAATAATATGAATTTTTTCTTCAACTGGAGAAGCAATTAAAGCTCCTCCTACGGGAGTTAGAAAATTCTTATCGGTAGATTGAATTATTGCATCAACTCTTCCCGAATCTATAGCAGAACGGATTAATTTCATCCACTCAGGACTTTGTACACCATAAGCATTAATTATAATATGAACAAGATTTTTTTCATCAGCTAGTTTGCTTATTTCCTTTATATCATCAGCCTCTCTTGGAGGAAAAAAACTAGTAAAAGATAATATTGCAAAACATTCACTATCGAATGATGCTCTTATATCCTCAATAGGAACGCGTACAGCATCACCAAAAATTTTTCCCTCTATTATTTTTGGTTTAAAACCAGAAAAAACAATAGCTTTTAAAATTGAATTATGATCTAATTGAGGAATCAACACTTTTCTTTTATTTGAAGTATCTTTATTTTCCAAATTTGGTTTAAATGCAGATAAAACTAAAGCTAAAGCCATTCCAGTAGCAACTGGTACTATTATAGCAGCTTTAATATTTGGTAAACCAAACTTTCTCATAATATCTCTAGCAAGATAATTCGTTATTTCATACAAAATTGAACTTCCAGAAGCTTTAGGTTGAGGTGCATTTAAGCTACCACTCCTTCCAATTCCATGACAAAAACCAGCAGAAAGTTTTAATTGTATGCTTGATGCTATTCTAGCTTCTCTTTCTCCTACTTTTGCAGCTTTTTCATCTTTATCTGTATCCATTTGAGATAATATATTCAGAAAAAACTCAATTTTCTCATCATTCCATGGATTATCAGGCACTCCTTTCTGTTCTAATAAAACCTTTATTGGAGTGATATAATCTTTTAATACTATTCTTCCTCTATTTAATATACTTTCTGGGATTTTAGATTCTTTAAAATAATCAATGATTTTATTTAGATCTACCAAACTAAACACTAAAAATTATATTAATGGTTATAAATTCAATATTCAGATTACTTTTATTTAAATTATTATTAAAAATAATTTTAATTACTCAATCTGAAAATATGAAATTACTGTAAAACTTTTTTTTATTTATATAGAAATGGCGGCCTTCGTGCGGAATCGAACCGCTATCCCTCCGCAGGATAACTGGGTTTGAAGCCCAGCGTCAGAGACCACTCTAACCGACAAAGGCCCTTATTAAATTCAAATTCTATTTTCAAAAATGAATTAATCTTATTTTTTTTTTAATTATAAAACCTAATCTATTAAAAAATAAAACAGAATTAATTAAGTAATTTTTTATTTATCATAATTGCTCAAGAAAATACCTCCTCTTAGGGAGATGATGAATTAAGTTTGAAAAAAAATTTAGTAAATCATAAGAATCTTACATTTTTTCAGTAATTCTATGTTAATAAATTAGGAAGGAAATTGAATACTGTTAAAAATTCAATTTCTTATCACATGAAACCTCTGTGAACGAGGAATCATTCCTAATATGATGGAATGGTTTTCTACGATAAACAGGCCAACCCGTAGTAGAAGTGGTTGTGTACTCGTAGGGGGCAACGGTCTTTAGACTGTTTATAGTTCACAGAAAGAAAGAGAATATACCCATAGTTAAAAAATAGATAATTATTGTAGCTATTATTTTTCCTATAGTTTTTCTTCGAATTTTCATTCGATCTCCAATTTTTTTTTGGTCAATTTGTTTTGCTTTTTCACCTATAGTAAATGAACGGACCATTTTGTTTTTCTCTATTGAATTTAAATTATATATAACTATAATTTATTATATTTAATTATATATCATTAAACATATTTAATTAAGATTTCTTACTATTTAAAGCTTATTTTTTTTTTAATTAATATAAAATTTATTGTATTGATTTATTATCATTATCTTAGGTTTTATATACTTTTTTTATATATTTTAAATAGAAATATATAATTATCAAAAATCTGAAAAAAGAAATTAATACTATCATAATTTATTTAATCTAAACATATTTTTCAAACAATAATTGATTTATCATAAATTTCTTGAATTTATAAATAAATTGATAATAAGAGGATAAAAATATGCCAAAAGGAAGTTTTTGTATTTTATTACCATTGGATTCTGATTATAAGATTCTTGGTTATTATTTTAAAGATAAAAAAGATATAAATTTTAAGATAACTGGAGATATTTTTTTGAGATTAAATTTAGATCATGAAAGAAATGATTACACATTTTTAAAACTTAAAGACCATCAACTATTCTCATATTTCCATAAATTTGAAGATAAAAAAAGAACTAAAGCTTTGGGATTGATTCTTGGTTTAATTTTAGAAAAAGAAGAAAAACCTGAAAAATATAGATCTCCTCTAAAGGAAGCAGCTGATAATTTAACTGAATTAAATCTTTTTAAAATCAAAAATGATGAATTCAACCAAAAATTTATTGAAATTTATCAAGAAATCCTAGAACCACTAATAGATATTTTAAAACCAGAAATACTGAGAGATAATATAATAAATAGAACTAAAACACTTTTATCAGGAGGTAAAAAAGAAAGAAAGTTAGCTCAGGAACTTTTGGAAAAAGTGGAAAATGAAGAATATCTAAAAATATCACAATACTACAAACAAGCAAAAAAAGAATTAAAATCAAATGATTTTGAAAAAGCTGGTAAAAACTTTAATAAAGCTGGTGAAATAGCACAAGAATTATTAGGTGATGAATCTGAAATAACAAAAACATTAAAAGAAAAAGGCTCATTTTCTCAAAAAACTCCAGAATTATCAAAACAACGAGAAAAAATAGTACAAGATGCAAGAAATGCCTTAAGAAATGAGGATTTCCATCAAGCTTATCTATTATATAAACAAGCTAGTGAAATATCTAAAAAATTAGTTCAATTTGAAAAAGAAGAAGAATATAGATTAAAATCCAAAGCTCTTAATGATTTTTATCAAGTTGACCTAAAATACAAGAAGAAGGAATAAAAACATTTAAATCATGAATAACTGTAAAGTAAATACAATTGCTTTATTAACTGATTTTGGATTAAAAGGTGCCCATTATGTGGCATCTATGAAAGCAGTTATTTATAGAATAAATCCAAAAATAAAAATAGTTGATATTTCTCATTTTCTGACTCCTTTTTCGGTTGTTGAGGCCTCATATATTTTAAAATCAACTTACTCCCTTTTTCCAGAAGGAACTATTTTTATTGTTGTTGTAGATCCTGGGGTTGGCAGTGAGAGAAAGATTTTAATTTTAAAATCAGAGGATAATTATTATTTTATTGGCCCAGATAATGGTATCTTTTCTTTATTAATAAATTCAAATCCTTCAGAATGTATAATTGTTGAAAATGAAAAATATTTTCATAAACCAGTTTCAAATACTTTTCATGGAAGAGATATTATGTCTCCTGTTGGTGCTTATCTTAGTAAGGGTGTTTCCATGAATGAATTTGGGCCTAAAATATATATGAAAGATTTAAAAAAAGTATCTATGGTTTATGAAATAGATAAAAATTGTAATGAGATTTTATGTACGGTTCAATATATTGATGATTTTGGTAATATCATCACAAATATTAAATTAAAAAATAATAAAATAGAAAATACAGAAAAATATTTAAAACAAAATCAAAAGATAACAATTCATATTAATGGTATAAAACATGATTCTGTTTATAAGTCCCATTATACAACATTTTCAAAAAATTCATTACTAATAATTAAAGGTTCAACAGATTATCTTGAAATATCAATTAATCAAGGGAATGCATCTAAAATATTAAATGCTTCCTCTGGAGATATTATAAAAATAAGATTTGATTGAGTTAGATCAATATGGATGATGAAGTTTTGGCTTGTATTGATAAAACTAATGTTAAATATTTACATTCAGGTCAAATTTCAAAATATATTTTCCCAAAATCAAGGATCCAAGCACATAAAGAAAAGATCCCCCATCTAATTGTCCGTGTATTCATCATCACAAAAACCAAAGAAGGAAAAATATTATTTCTTGTACAAAGAAGAGGAAGATATAAAAAAAGCTTTCCAGATTATTATACTGATTCTGCTAGTGGACATATTCTTTATAAAAAAAAAATAAATTTAAATGATATAAAAAATAATGCTCTCCGAGAATTAAATGAGGAATTTGGTATTAATAGAGATAACATCAAAAAATTTCATTTCTATGACTTAAAAACTGAGGATGATAAGTTGTCACTCGAAATTGCCTATATATTTATTGGTATGGTAAATAACAATGTAGAGTTGAGGCCAAATCCTGAAGAATTAGAAATAAATGGTAGTACTTTTTATTCGAGATCTGAATTAGAAAGATTAATTAAAAGTAATAATTTTGTAGATTATTCAAAAGAGATATGGCAAGAATTATTAAATTCAAATTTAGATCTTATTTTTAAAAATCAAATTAAATCAAGAAAGAAGGAAAATAAAAAAATCGCACTGTTTATTGGAAGATTTCAACCATTGCATCATGGTCATATTCATGTAATATATGAAATGCTAAAAAAAGGAAAATTTCTTAAAATTGGAATTGGTAGTTCTCAAATATCTCACACAATAAATAATCCGTTTTCAAAAGAAGAAAGAAAACAATTCATTGAAGCCGCGTTGAAAAAAAGGTCAATTCCTACCGAAAAATTTAATATTTATTACATTCCAGATATTTTTAATGCTCAAAATTGGGTCAATCATGTTATCTCCATTGTTGGACAATTTGATATATTATATTCTAATAGTTATTGGGTTGAAGAATTATTTAAAAACAACAATTATGAAATCTCAAAAAAAACAACCATCTTTAAAAATAAATATAATGGAAAAAATATTAGAAATCTAATAAATAATGAAAAAAAAGAATGGAGATTACTTGTGCCAAATGAAGTGATTAGTTTGATTCAGAAATTTAATGGAATTAATCGAATTCAAAACTACATGAAGAAAGGTGAGATCCCATAGTTCAAAAAAATATTTTAGAAATAGATGGATCATTTGGAGAAGGTGGTGGTTCTATTGTTCGCCTAAGTGCAGGATATTCCATTTTATTTAATCAACCTATAAAAATTTATAATATTAGAGCAAATCGATCTAAACCAGGCCTTCGCTTACAACATTTATTGGGATTAAAAACGCTTGCAAAAATAACCAATAGTAAGTTAAGTGATTGTGATGTCGGAACAAAAGAAATTATATTTAGACCTAATAACAATGATATAAAATTAAATATTGATATAAAGATTAGTACTGCTGCAAGTATTGGATTACTATTGCAACCTATTCAAATTGCGTGTTTAGGATTTAATCACTCAAATAATTTAGTGCTAAATCTAAATGGAGGGGGCACCATAGGAAAATGGGCCCCTGATTTAAATTATCTAAAAAACGTGACTTATAAAATATTTGAGAAATCTAATTATAAAATTAATATTGATATCCAAAGATATGGATTTTATCCTAAAGGTGGTGCTAAAACAAAATGTATAGTTTCACTCTCTTCAAAGGAACTTAAACCAATTAATCTAACAGAATTAGGCAATATTGATATAATAAATGGAAAAATAATATGTTCAGAAAATTTAATTCATGCGAAAGTATCTGAAAGAATTAAAAAATCAATTGATAAAGAAATAAATCAAAAATTGGAGATTAATACAGATATTGAATTTCAATATGTTAATACTTTAAGCACTGGTGTGGGACTTTGTTTATGGGGAAAATCAGATAAAGGAGCAATAATTTCTTCAGGGACTATCTTAGGAGAAAAAAACATTTCTTCTGAAAAAGTTGGTAGTATTGCAGTAAATGAACTTCTAAAATATATCGAAAATAATATTCCGGTTGATAATTACTTAAGCGATCAACTACTCCCATTAATGGGATATATTAAATCTCCTCCAAAAATTAAAGTTTTAGAGGTAACAAATCATACTAAAACAAATTTAGAATTAATCAAACGTTTTACTAACAGAGAGTATTTAATTCAAACTAATGAAAACGAATCAATAATTGAATTTCAATCATTATAAATTACAATATATACCAAATTTTGATAATTAATTAAACAAGATATTAATATTAAGATTATTTAAAATAAGAAGAGCTTAAATTAACTAAATTTAACAGAGTAATAATGTAAAAATGTAATAAAATATTCTATAAAATAGAAGATTCAAGTTTTTAAGTAAAGAAGTTTTTATAAGATGGTTTTTATATGAATATTATAAAAATTTTTAATGCATTAAAACTATGTCAATAGCAATACAAAGTTGTCCTCGCTGTGGAAATGAAAACAGTGGAGAATCTTATGCTTGTAGTTTCTGTGGCAAGAGATTAAGAATTGAAAGAATAGAAAGGATCCCTTTCCTAAAAAGGATTGAGGAAGATTGGTTTAATCCATACCCCTTATATCTAAAGATTTTATACTTAATCATTAATCCCTCAAGAGCATTTTGGGATATAAACCATCTCCGTAAAAAGAGTCCTGGTATGCTTATTTTATTATTTAACTCATTAGCTTGGGGTCTTGTTCATTTAATTGTAATTTCTCGTCTTAATATTGATAGAGCTGGACAAGTTCCTAGTTTAGGTTTGAATACTCTATTTAATCTCAGTATATTTGGATTCTTTTTTCTCTTTGGATTCTTACTTTACCTTTTTATCTATTCGTTATTAATTTGGTTATATACTAAAGGTGCTAATTATGCTGTTGGATTTACTCAAAAATTAGAAAAGAGATTTGATATAGTCAAGGGAAAAAAGAAGGAAAAACAATATGAAGAATCAAAGTTAAGCCCATTCAGTATATATAAAGGAGGCGTGTTGCTTCAGAAGCAAGAAGCTTCTAAATTTAAAATGATGCTATGTGCTTTTACTCCATTCTTAATAATTAACCTAGTAAAAGTTTTGATTGTTACAATTGGATTTCCTATGAACCAAGTAGATATAAGTATCGGCCCTGGTGCTTTAGATATATTTTTTAATACAGAAATAATGAACCAACCTATTTGGAGTGTATTAGACATGTTGGACGCATTGACTCTTTCGCTTTGGGTACCAATATTAGTCACAATTTCAATTCGAGAGTTATCTAATTCATCAACTTATCGTGTTTTGACTCCTATTTATATCATAAGTATAATAGCTTCAATATTCATATTCTTTTTAAGACCAACTTTATTTGGTTAAAATTTATTAATTTTAGAATCCAATTATATTTAAGCAAGAAAAAACAGCACTTCTCTAAATTATGGATAATAATCATAAATCAATCCAGCAATTAGAATCAGAATTATTTGCTGTCACTAGTACTATTAACAAATTATATGAAAAGTTCCAAAAAGCTAAAATTAATAATGACTTTTTTCAAAAATCATTTAAAAATTCTGTCTATGAATTGATAAAAATAAAAGTCGCCTTAAAAAAAAAACACATTCATCTTTCTGAAATCATAACAGAAAAAGAATTCGTCAGAGAATATAATAAAGCTATTTTCGTTATAGATAAGATTTCAAAAAATAATTATTACACAAAAGATCTGTTTAGACAATATAATGATAAATCCTCTAAATATTCAAATTTAATTGAATCATCTATTTTAAATTTACCTGGAATTACTTCTGAAATAACCTCCTCATTTATTACTTTAATGGATGCAATAAAATTGGATGTTTCAGTTGGGACCGATTTTATTTTAGATTTATTTAAAGGATTAAAAAATCAAATAATCAAATTTCCAGGATTGGATAATATAGTAAAGAAATTTGATAAATTGTATAAACATGTATCTCATAATATAAATACTTTTCAAGAGAATTATGAATATCGTGAAAAATTAGTAGACCATCTTTATAATCTATTTAAAGAATTTCAGGAGATACTTAGTCTTAAATTATAGAAAATAAAAAAATTAATTAAGTTTACTTTATTCTAATAGATAACAAATTTATTGTTATTAAGAATATAATTTAAAAGGACGATAAAAATGCCACGACCTGGCTTAAGATCAAAGAAACAAAAGCGGAAGAAATTAAGAACCCCTGGTAGGAAAAATGTAACTCATTATTATCGTAGAAAACCTAAGGGGGCATCTTGCTTAATCTGTAAAAAAAAACTTGTATCCGTTCCTAGATTAAGACCTGCAAAAATGAAAAAAACGGATAAAACCAATAGAAGAGCAAATCGAATAGAGAGTAGTCGTTATTGTACAAGCTGTCTTCAAAATTTAATTAAAAATACAGTTAGAAATGTATAAATCATATTTTCCTTAAAAACCTTATAGAAATTGAAATTATTATATTAACTTATTTGTTGAATTTTTATAAAAAATTTTATTGATTTTCTATAAAAAATCAATAATCCCAATCTTTCATCTTTTTAGCTAAAATTAATTCTTAAGTATTAATCTAGATTTTATATATATTACTATATATATTATAAATTCTATATCCAGAATATTTTTATATATTAATTTATATATAATTTATATAGAAAAAGGAAAAAAAGGAAAAACTGAAAATGGATAGAGAAGATGAAGATGTAGTTAAAGCAAAGATGATTGTATTTATTTTTTTCTTTCTTATAATAATAGTAATGATCAAAATGTCATTTATAGTATTTGTTATATTTATTTCCTTTATTATTATTGCCATTATTATAATATCATTAAAGAAATATATAACAAAAGAATCTAAAATAGACCAACTCAATAATCTAGATTCTATGATTAATTATTTAAAGCAATTTAATGATTTTAATCTAAATAAAAAAATAATCATTAAAAAACCAATAAAATGTTCTGGATGTGGATTAAGAATAGAAAAAGACTCTAAATATTGTTCTTTCTGTGGTACAAAGAATGATGAAATTAATTCTATATTGAATCTTAAAATTAAATTTTGTCAAAATTGTGGAGAAAAATTAGATAAATCAACAAAAGTATGTTCTTTCTGTGGAATGGATATTAAAAATAATTTGATAAATTTTAAATCTTCAAAAATTCCTCAATATGAAGTTGAAATATTAGAAAAAATAGAAAAAGATGTAGGATTCAATTTTACTTTAGTAAAAGAAATTAGTAAAAGAGATAAAATGAGTTTTTCTGTGATGAATGGTAAAGTTAAAGGAATTTGTATATCAAATTGTAAATTAAAATTATTCCCAGAATCATTAAGTGAGTTAAAAGGACTTGAAAAAATAATTTTAAGGTGTAATAATATAAAATCTATTCCTGAATCAATATTAAATCTAAAAAAATTGGAGATTTTAGACTTAAAAGACAATCTTATAATTAATCTACCAGAATCATTATTCAATCTTAAGAATTTAGAGAAATTAAATATTAAATTTAATCCAATTAATAATCATCCTAATATATATTTGATAAGATTGAAAGAACAAGGAAAATTTTATGTTAAATTAAATTAAGAAGGTTTTAAATTTTAATAATTTTTTTTTCCTAAGCTTTCATTCATTTTAGGATTTATATAAAGTTTCTTGAAGAAACGCTTTAACTCTAAAATTTAAAATATAATTCATTTTTAATTCAAATTTTATTTAAAAGAACACTCTTTTAATATGAAACTGAACTACTACAACCTAAAGGTTGCAGCTTCCTACGAGTGCGCAATCGCTTCTACTACGGATTGGTCTGTATATCGTAGAAAACCATCCCATTGCTCTAGGAATGATTCCTCGTTCACAGAGGGTTGATGCGATAGGAAATCATAGGTATGCTCTTTTTTACGCAAAAGAAATTTGACCATAATATTAATTGCTGAGTTAATATCTCGGTCAATATGATTTCCACAAGCGCAAATAATAACTCTTTCGTAAATAGCTCTTTTGTTTTTTTTTCCACAATTACAGCAAACTTGGGATGTATTTGATTCATCAATTCTTATTACTCTTTTACCTACTTTTTCTGCTTTATAGGTTAAGAATTGTATAAATCGAGACATAAATCCTGTGTTTTGAACTGAATGATTTAGTGTTTTTTTCTGTTTATTTGTTTTAGCGTTCCCTGTACGTTTCTTCTTTTTTACTATTTGTTTTACCTTTAATTTTCCTACTATAATTGTATTAGCTTTCGTATTTTCATTAATTTGATGTGAAAGCCAGTGCTGATAGTCTCTGAGTTGATAAGTACATTTTCTTTTCATTTTGGATAATTTTTGGTGATACCAATTCCACCTCTTACTATACTTCTTACAATGATCTCGTTTTGATTGCATTTGTTCAATCTTTTTTTTCCAATAGAGATCTGCTCTTCGATTTCTAAAATGAATTGATTTTCCTCCTATATTTACTCCAACAGTTTGATGAATTCCTACATCAAATGCTTGATATAAAGAATTATTAAAATATTTTGGAGGCTTAAAGCCATAGGTAATTGATATAAACCATTTCTTATTAGACTGAAAAAGTTCTACTTGTTTTATCTTCTCTTGTGGAATAAGATGAGGAAGTAGGGTAAATTGAAGTGGTAGTTTTGAAGGATGCTTATGAGAAAAGGTGATTGAATTCTCTTCTATTTTAAATCCAGATTGATTATAACAGAGTGTATTAAAATAGTTCTTCCCCTTAAATCGTGGAGGTCGTGCTGTTGTATCTCCCTTTTTCCATAGAGAAAAAAAGGAGTTATAATCTCGTTTGAGTTTTTCAAGGGTGGTTTGCAAAACTTTCGAATACACCCATCGATATTCTGTATATTGTTCTTTCAATAATGGGAGATATTTTGATTGGTCATTATAGGTAATATACGTACGCTCTTCTTTTGGTTTCTTTTTATTTTCTTTCCAATTCTCAATTCGCTGTGCTAACGCAAAATTAAAAATAAGACGACATTTTTCAGAGAAGATCCATAGAAGTTGTTCTTGCTTCTCTGATGGATATATTCGTATTTTTTGTGATAGCAACATTCCTATGAAAAATATGGGAGATCCATTAAATATAAGAAGACCCTAACAATTTATTAATATTTACAGTTGTGCTCAATTCATCCCCTCCTTAAAGCAATGTCATTAAGTTAAGCAATCACTTTTTTTTTATACTTCCAAAACCATAAT